>JBARRP010000095.1:0-55246 GCA_049644285.1 Candidatus Acidiferrales bacterium
GCGGGGGGCCGATCTACGGTACAGGCTCAGAAGGCTCGAGCTTCCGGCCTCAGGGGCATTCGGCCTCCTCGCCGGAACAACACCCACCGCGCACTCACTCTCACACAAAACGAAGATACAAGGGGCATCCGCCGTGGCGGACCGTGCCCGTTCTTCAATCGAGGTGATCGCGTGCCGTCCAAGGAGTCAGTGTGACGTCAGCGCTGCTGAAGCGTGCTTCCGCTGAGTGCAAACAGCCATCACGATTTCCCTTGCGACAGTCCGCTTGCGGCTATTGCTTCTTTTGTGGCTGAGCAGTGGGTGGAAGCAAGCCGTTCAGGCGCAGATACATTGCCGCCATGCCGTAATGGTCGGCGAAATCGTTGGTGAGCGCGATCATCGCTCGGGCGCGCGGGAAAGTGCGCCCGCCGGACAGCGTAACGCTGTCTCCCAAGCCGGAATCATCCGTCTTTTCGAGTGTTTGAGTGCAGTAGTCAAACGAGGTCTTTAACGCGCCCACCAGTTTGTCCTTCGCATCGGAATCGCTGAGCTTGGTTGCTTCCGGCGCCGCTGTCCCCGCAATCTTGGAGCATAGGAAATTATTGGACTCCACCATGTGCACCACCAGGTGCGCGAACGTCATTTGCTCCGGCGTCGGATGGTAGCTGAACTTGTCGGGTGGCATCTGTTCAACCGCAGCGACCATGTTTTTCGCTTGGCGCGCCACAATGTCTCGCACCGTGTCCGAGACCGGGCTCGTAGACTTCTTTGCCTCCTGTTGCGCCCGCGCGGACGGCAAAACGAGCGCCGCGGCCACCAGGGCCACGAAAATGAATCTCTTCATCGCGGTTCCTCCTGACCGAATTTTCGCGACCACAGCATAGTCCCGCCCGTGGCCTCCCACAAGCTCCAACCTGCCGGCTGTCGGCGCAGCGCCGTTTCTCAAGTCTTTCTCAGTGTGCTCGTGTCTTTCTCCGTGATCTCTGTGGCCATGTTTGGCTCTTGCCTCTCCTGAAACTGACCCCCGATTTTTGGCAATTGATCGCTGCCCCCAGGTTGTGCCTTGCGCTGATTTCTCCGCGGTCTCTGTGTTTCTCGGCGCCCTCTGTGAAATGTTTTGCTTTTCGTCCAAGTGTGTCACTTTACAGAACAAAGTACTTGACAGAGAACGACGGGATGCTATCATTCGCGCCATGGCTCCGGTTGACCCTGCTCGACTTCGCCCCCGCGAGATTCCCAAGACGATTGAACTCGACGCCCACGCTCGCGACAACCTCCGTTTCATCCGGGAAACGATGGAACGCGCCGGCGAATTCACCGCCGTTCCCGGTTGGGGCGGCGTGGCAATGGGGATTACCGCGCTCGGGGCAGCGGTCGTCGCTTCGCGGCAGTATCAGTCTCGCGATGCCGTCCTGATCTGGCTTTTCGAAGCGGGCCTGGCAATCGCCATCGCCGCCTGGAGTTCCCTTGCAAAGGCCCGCGAGGCCGGAGTTTCAATTTTTGCCGGTCCCGGCCGGAAATTCGCGTTGAGTTTTGCGCCGCCGATGTTTGTGGGCGCCCTGCTGAGCATCATCGTTTATCGCGCTGGCCTGCCGGAGATGCTTCCAGGAGTCTGGCTGCTTCTGTATGGCGCGGGCGTCGTCACCGGAGGCGCGTTTTCGATCCGTGTCGTTCCACTGATGGGCCTCTGCTTCATGGTGCTCGGGGCTGTGGCGTTGTTCTGTCCGGCATCGTGGGGGAACGCATTCTTGGCGGCGGGGTTTGGCGGATTTCATATTATTTTCGGAGCGGTGATTGCAAGGAGGTACGGTGGCTAAAACGTCTGCAACTCGAATCGTGCGGGAAGAAAAAGCCGCCAAGCGCGGCGTGGGGACGGCGCGTTCGCGAGCCACTGGGTCTGCCGAATCCTCCGCCGTTGCCCTGGACCGGTTGATTCATGAAAGGACGCGCCTCGGGATTGTCAGCGCCCTCGCCGTAAATCCTGCTCTGCGCTTTGGTGAGCTGAAGCAGCTCCTGGGGACCACCGACGGAAATCTGAGCGTGCATGCACGGAAGCTGGAAGATGCCGGCTACATCGCCTGTGCGAAGTCTTTTGCGGGGCGGCTTCCGAAAACCGAGTTTCGTCTGACGGCGGCGGGCCGCCGGGCCCTCGAGCGGTACCTCGATCACATGGAGGCGCTGATTCGGGCCACCCGGGAAGGCTAGCGGCTAAATTTTTTTGCGCGGTGAGCTTTATGAATAAAAGTACTTTTATCCGTTCCGTTCATCCCGGCTTGCATGTCGCCATTCTGATGGATGGGAATGGCCGCTGGGCCGCCAATCGCGGTTGGGTGCGTTCGGAGGGGCATCGCGCCGGCGTCGAAGCGGTGCGCCGAGTCGCCCTCGCCGCATCGAATCTCGGAATCTCGTTCCTCACGCTGTATGCGCTCTCCGTCGACAACTGGCAGCGTCCCCAGACCGAAGTCGCCACGCTTCTTTCTCTCCTGGAGGACTACTTGCGAACCGACGCGCCCGAATGCGCCGCGCAAGGAATCCGCATCCGGATTGTCGGCCGGCGAGACCGTCTACCCGCGTCGCTCCTCGCGGCCATTGAAGCTGCCGAACGCACCACTGCCCGCGCGTCCACTCTCGAATTGCGCATTGCCGTCGACTACTCGGCGCGCGATTCGATTCTCCGCGCGGCCTGCTGGATGCTTTCGAGCCGCGAAATTTCCCAGAAAGAGTTTGCCCGGCGCCTCGGCGAAGTCACCCACTTGGGTGGCCCGGCCACCGACGTGGATTTGCTGATCCGCACCGGCGGCGAGCGCCGATTGAGCGATTTCCTGCTTTGGGAGTGCGCCTACGCGGAGATGGTTTTCACTCCACGGATGTGGCCGGAATTCGGCGCTGCCGACCTTGAAGAGGCCGTGCGCGAATTTCACACGCGCGAGCGGCGCTTTGGGCGTCTCCCTGAGGCCGCGGCGGGATAATACCGGTGGCGCTGCTCCTGCTGCGCCCACTTTCAGGCGTCTTGTTCGACTTAATTCACTCCGCGATATGCCCGGTGTTGTGGCCCGCCCCGTCAGAGGCGTGGGTTCGTGCCAGGTGTCTCCGCCATGAAAAAAGCCTTCTCCAGAACGCGCGTGGCGGCAGGCGTCAGCGAGAATTGCGGCAATTCGCCTTCTCGCGCCCATGCCGTATCGTGCGCGTCACCACCCGGACGCGGTTCCCCGCTGACTCGCTCGCAGAGATAATCTAGAATCACGAAGTGGTATTGCGGCCGCCCGCTGCCGTCCGGAAAAATCCGCTCAAATACTTCGATCAGATCGAGAACGCGCACTTCTAGTCCCGTTTCTTCTGCGAGTTCGCGGCGCACTCCTTCCGCGATCGTCTCCCCTATTTCGAGAGCGCCGCCGGGAATCGACCATTCGCCTTCGAGGGGCGGATGTCCGCGGCGGATCAACAGGGCGCGGCCATTTTCGATCACCACCCCGCCGACGCCCACGACCGGACGGTCGGGATACTCGCGCTTCCTCGGCACTTCTACACGCTCCCGGCAAGAAATGCTTGACACCGGCGTTATATAATACGCCCGTTGGTCGAAAGCCCGTCGGGAAGGAGAAGTCTCCCGTGGTTAAATGCCCGGAATGCGACGCTGAGCTCGACTTGGACGAAGACGAGGTCGAAGAAGGCGAAATTCTGAGCTGCCCGGAATGCGATGTCGAGCTCGAGGTGGCACAGGTCCATCCTGTCCAGCTCATCGTTATTTCCGAGGAAGATGAAGAGGAAGAAGAAGAAGAGAAGGGCCTCGGAGATAAGGAAGAAGATGAAGAGGGCGGGCTGGGGGAGCCGGAAGAAGAAATAGAGGAGTAACCTCCTCGCCATCCCGCCTTGCATCTATTCCCAGCCCCGAGCCATCTCACCCCGTATAAGCCGGGTCGCCTGAGCTTCCTTGTTTCGAAGACCGCACTTTACGGCGACCTACCGGCTGTTCTCTTGAGGATTTCCGGGCAATGTTTAGCCCCGGAGGAGACAGTGCAAATCCGAATGAAAGCGATCGGAACCGCGGTTGTGTTGGCGCTGGTTCTTAGTTTGGCTCTCAAGGCAGCGAGTCCGCAGGGTAAAGGCGAGTCGCAACTGCGCACGGTGCACGGCAGCGTAATCGATCACAGCGAGAATCCCGTGTCTTCGAGTATCGTGTATCTGAAGAATCTTCGTTCGCAGGCGGTGAAGACTTACATCGCGGACGACTCCGGCCATTACCGCTTCAGTGGTCTCGACCCCAACGTGGATTACGAAGTCCACGCCGAAAAAGGCGATCTAACCTCGTCCAACCGGACTGTCTCGAGCTTTGACAGCCGCAAGGACATCGAAGTCATCCTCAAGCTCGACAAGAAGAAAACCAGCCACTGACGACGAGGCGGCAGCTCGATACTGCCTCGGTCATTTCCTCGCCAAGCTTCCCTGAATTGAAGCGACCCGCAGAATTGCTTCAAGACTCCGCTCGACATCCTGCTCCGTCGTGGCCCAGGAGGAAACGCTGATACGCATGGCCGCGCGGCCGTGCCACACCGTCTCGCCACACCAGCACGTGCCGTCTTCCTGCAGGTCGGCAATCACGCGCCGCGTAGTCTCATCGTCGCCGAAAGCAACGAGAACCTGATTCAGCACCACTTCATTGAGGATTTCGCAGCCTGCCTTCCGAAGCCGTTCGGCGAAAAATGCTGCAAACCGGCAGGCGCGCTCAACGAGGTCGGCGACGCCCGCGCATCCCAGTGTGCGCAGTGCGGCCCAGATTTCGACTCCGCGCGCGCGGCGCGACATTTCCGGCGTGTGCTGGTCCGGCTCGCGCTTCGAGCCCGGTTCGAAGTAACTTGCGTTGATTGCCATGGCTTTCCGTAGGTGCCGCGGCTCCCGCACGAACGCGATACCGGAATCGTATGGAACGTTCAGCCACTTGTGCGCGTCCACTGCCCAAGAGTGCGCCGCCTCGAATCCATTCAGAAGATGATGCAGCTTGGGCGAAGCCGCTGCCCAGAGTCCAAACGCGCCGTCGACGTGAATCCATGCCCCGGCTTTTTTTGCCGCCGCGATGATCGGCTCGGCGGGATCGAACGCGCCGGAATTCACATTGCCAGCCTGAATGCACAGGATCGCCGGGCCGTCCCAGCGAGGCAAGGCGTCAGCGCGCATGCGTCCCTGATTGTCCGCGGGCACGCGCAATACGCGATTCCGGCCGAGCCCCAGCATTCCGAGGGCTTTGAGCAAACTGACGTGGACCTCTTCACCGACAACGACGGAGATGGGCGGCGCTCCGAATAATCCGTCAGCGTCAACATCCCATCCGGATTGCTCGAGAACAGCGTGTCGGGCCGCGGCAAGCGCCGTGAAATTGGCCATCGTCGCCCCCGTCACGAATCCCGCGCCGGTGCCTCGAGGTAGGCCAAAAATCTCAACGAGCCATTGAAGAGCTACTTCTTCGAGCGCAGCACCCACAGGAGACATTGCCACGAGAGCTGAGTTTTGGTCCCATGCGCCGGCCAGCCAATTCGCCGCCAACGCGACCGGCAGCGATCCGCCCGTTACGAAGCCGAAGTAGCGGCCTCCAGCGGTCGCGACGGTTGCGGGCGAGCCGACCTCATCCAGCAGCGCGAGAGTCTCGTTCGGATTCGTTGGGCCTGGAGGAAGAAGCTCTGAAAATTGTGCGAGCGCACGCAGTGCGTTGTGGGAGGGGGATACGCAGCGCGCGTCGAGATTGGCGAGATAGCGAATCGAGCGTGCGGCGACCGTTTCGAGCAGTTCTTTCGAATCGAATTTCATGTGTGAATGCCTCAATCGAGAACGATCGTAGCGTGCGGGCGGATGCGCCGCAACGAAACGCAGCGTTCCCGCGCGCGCTCTCGCCATCCATTTTGGCTGCGCAACTCAATGCGATGTAGCGGGCGCAATCACTCGAATTGCGCGGGGAAGGACTTCGAATTCGGCGGGCGCTCGTCCCAGGATTTCGCCGTCGCCATGCACGAGCGCGGACCGATTCGGGCGCAGCGCGATGCGGCGTGCGCGAAAGCGGCGAATCTCAGGCCAGCGGATATCGCCGGACTGCAGCACGATTGGAAATGCTTCCACGAGTCGAGTCCAGGGAATCGCGTGAACCAGGGTAACGTCAAGAAGCCCGTCGTCCATGCGCGCATCCGGAGCGATGCGCACGCCCGAGCCGTAGCAAGGCCCGTTTGCCACCGCAACGAAAATCGCCCGCTCGCGCTCGATTCGGCCATCCACGTCGAGCTCAATTTCGAACGGCTCGAAATTGCGGAGCGCTCGAAACGCGCCGGCGATGTAGCGCGTCACGCCGGGCCAGTGCGAAAAGCGCGTGTTCGCGAGATGCGCCGCCTCGGCGTCGAGGCCCATTCCTCCCGCGCCGATGTAGATCGCTTCACTCGCTGGATTGGCGTCCGGGAATCGCACGCGAATCACATCGACTCGCCGAGGGTGTGATTTCAGGAACGTATGAACCGCTTCGATGGGGTCCGGCGGGATTCCCAGCGCGGCGGCGATGTCGTTGCCGTTCCCCGCGGGGAAAAAACCAAGAGTCACATCGGCGCCGAACGCCCCTTCCACCACGTGATGGAAGGCGCCGTCACCGCCGAGCGCCACGAGGGTGCGATAGCCGGCCGAGGCTGCTTGCGCGGCCTTCTCGCGTAAATCTTGGGTGCTGCGGGATTCGAGGAAATCGGCGGGATGGTTTCTCTCCGCCAGGTAGCCGCGGACGGTCGATTGCACTCTTCCGGCGCGACCGCCGCCGGCAATCGGATTCACGATGACGACTGTTTCGGCGCGCATGCGTGAGCTGAGTTGAAAGCCTCAGGCAAGCCAGGACTGAATGTTGATTTCGGAGGTGAGGGTGCGATGGACGGGACATTTGTTGGCAATTTCGAGAAGCTTCTGCCGCTGCTCCGCGTTCAGCGAGCCCTTCAATTCAATTTCGCGTTCGATGCGGTCGAGCATGCCCTCTTTGGTTTCGCACTCGGCGCAATCCTGGGCATAGATTCTCGAGTGGCGCAATCGAACCTCGACTCCCTCGACCGGCCACCCCTTTCGCCGCGCATACAACGCGATTGTCATCGAAGTGCAGGCGCCCAGAGCTGAGAGCAAAAGATCGTAAGGTGATGGGCCTTTGTCCGCGCCGCCGGCGGAAACGGGCTCGTCGGCGGTCAGATGGTGCGAGCCGGCCTGAATCTCCTGAGTAAATCCGGCGCCGCTCCCTCGGACGACTACTTTTGGATCGGACATTTTCGCGTGGCGGCTGCCGCTTGCGGTTGCATCATCCATGCAGGACTCCTTCCTCGCGCGATTTCCTACTCAATGAGAATCTCGTCGACGTAGCACCATTGCCAGTTTTCTCCCGGCTCAATCGAACGAATGATGGGGTGTTTGCTGCGATGGAAATGCTTGGTGGCGTGCTTGTTTTTGGAAGAGTCGCAGCAGCCGACGTGGCCGCAAATCTCGCACATTCGCAGATGCACCCAGGTGTCGCCTGTCTTCAAGCATTCTTCGCAGCCCTTCGCGCTGGGCTTTACCGGTCGAATCTGATTCAGGTGCGTGCATTGTGTCGCCGCCATTTGGGCCTCCCTAATTTTGATGTCCCAATTTGCCGTGACCCCAAAACGGGTTTACCACAGAGGGCACGGAGAGCACAGAGAAACCCACAACCGCGATGAATGGCTCCCCGTCGCTCCGTTGGCGAGCTTGGGAAAGCAGGCCTTTCGTTTTTTCTTGAGAAAAGTGCATTTTTGTAGCGATTTGGAAGGTTCCCCCTTGTTTGTTTTCAATGAGTTGAGTGGGATTTAGTTTCGTCGAGTGGGCGATTTGATGCGATTAGGCTTCCCCCTTTCGTTTCAATGAGTTGCGTCGCGATGGGTCCGGCAGTCGCGCGCTTTGGGGGATCTCTCCGGGCTTGCGGTCGGCGGTGTCCGGCTCCGGCTTCACGAGTTGGTTCCGCCACACTTACCACGTGCGCGTAGGCTCCACCGGAGTCTGCACACCGGAGTTGCAGAACCGCCTGACACCAGGGACCTATCATCTAAGACCTCGCACTTCTATCCCTACCACCTTGCGGGGGGCATTGGAAGGGGTTGCTTGTCGTAGACAAAGCTGGGGGACCTAGGTTGTAGGTCGCCGGTTTCGGCATTCAGTTATCAGCTATCAGCGCAAGGATGTGATCTAGGGGCTCGAGCCAAGATGAATTGAATCCCTACGGAGCCATGGTATTGTGCGCGTGGGAGGTCAACATGTCTAAGAGCACGCGCCGGGACCTGATTAAGCAGGTTGCGGTTTTGGGAGTCGGAGCCGTCGCGGCCGAGAATGCCCGACTCCTTGCAAACACCACTTCCGACCGAGTGGAACAAGACCGCGGAAGTGCGGATTTCTTTCCGGGATTTAAGCAACTCAAGGCGACAACGTCGGGTGCCGTGATCAATTACGTCACCGGCGGAAGCGGACCCGGACTCTTGCTTCTTCATGGGAGTCCGGAGTCACACATCATGTGGCGCAAAATCGCGCCCCAGCTTGCGGAGAAGTTTACGGTAGTGATTCCGGACCTGCGCGGCTACGGCGATAGCAGCAAACCCGCCGATGGCCAGAATCATTCCGGGTATTCCAAGCGTGCGATGGCGCAGGACCAGGTGGAATTAATGGGCAGCTTGGGCTTTAAGAGTTTTGCGGTGGTGGGTCACGACCGTGGCGGAAGAGTTGCGCATCGCATGGCTCTCGACCATGTGGATGCAGTTGAAAGAGTCGCGGTGCTGGATATCGTGCCGACTTACAAGTACCTGCACAGTGTGACAAAGGAACTGGCGACAGCTTCCTTTCACTGGTTCTTTCTGATACAACCGGCGCCATTCCCTGAGACACTCATCGGCAACAGTGTTGAGTTCTATCTCAAATACATGATGCTTGACCGGGCCGTCACGCCTGGCGCAATCGAGGAGCAGGCGTTTGCCGAATATGTGCGATGTTTCCGCAATCCCGGTACAATCCATGCCAATTGCGAAGACTATCGAGCGGGCGCATCCATCGATCTGGAGCATGACGAAGCTGATTTGAACCGAAAAATTTCCTGCCCAGTCCTTGCGTTGTGGGCGGAAAAAGGCACCACCCATCGGCTCTTCGACGTACTCGAGACATGGAAAGAACGCGCTTCGAATGTGAGCGGTAAACCTCTTCCCGCCGGGCATTTCCTTCCCGAAGAAGCACCCCAAGCCGTGCTGGAAGAGCTGAAGCGGTTCTTAGGATAAGAGCGTTCCGCTGCCCGGTGACACACACCCAGCGCCAAAGATAACTAGAACTTGAAACGTATCTCGGGCGATCTGTGCGAAAGAAACCATGCTGCGGTAGATTATCGCAAGCAGCAACCGCCCCACATCGGCGTACACTAACGGACGATTGTGGCCGACCGAGGCAGCGGGCGAGATGCGTGCTAATGCGCACAGGCTGAAAGCCTGTGCCACGGCAATACGAGCGGGGAGGGCCGGGCCCTCCCCTAAGAGCGCGCGGCGAGTGGGCGTCGCTACTTGTGCTGGTAGAAGGCTACTTTAGCGAAGCTGTCGCGGTGCGCCTCGCCTAGCGTGACGCTCGCGATCACCTGGCCGACCGCGGGGTTTTCCTTCGAAGCGGCGTCCAGCCGGGTGTAGGCCTTATCCATCGCTTCACCGCTTGGGTAAACAATGGCGAGGTCGTATGCTCCCGGCGTATCGGTGTGAATCTCCTCAACGTCGAAGTTGTACATCAGGATTGTGCCATCGGCGACTTCTCCGTCGAGCCTTGGCTGGATATATTTCTTGAAATGGTCGACAAACGCGGTGCCCTCGCCCGGCTTGGTTTGGTAGGAAGCGACTCGGAGGTATCCTGTCGCTCCCGAGGAAGTTTTCCCGCCGTGGGCGAGTGTGCGGAGGAAGTAATCCTTGTGCTTAGTCACGGCTGAGAAGGCGGGTCCAGTGGCAGTGGACCGAGCGGCCTCGAGCGCCTTCAGGATGCCGGCCCTGCTATTTGAAACGAACCAGTCCTCATGCGTATAACCGTCTTCGGTGTGCACGTAAGCGTTGTCGGCTCCCCAGGCGATGAGCGTGCCGTCCGCCACAAGGCGCTGCATCACCGAGTTGGACTGATCGCGCTCCTTCTCAAAGGCTGCCCACTGGCTGCGCGGGACAGCCCATTCGGAAACGTAGGTGAAATTAGTTTGGTCTTGCGCACACACCGGAGGCGATTGAAGAGTCACGCCGAGTGCGAGTGCGAAAACGACCGCCACAAGAGTGAAAGTCCGTTTGAACATGATTTTCCTCCGTTAGGACGAGTTTTGTTTTTTTCAGAAATTCCCGGCAACGATTCGATGGTATGCGATCCGGAACCTGTCGGGGGTCGAACGAGCGCCAAACTACGCCCGAGCCTGGCGCGTGTCAAGCCGAAAGGAGGGGCCCGGAGAAAGTTTGCGACCGCCGACTGGACTTCGCAAACGAGAGTTGAGGAAAACATGGGAGACGGCAGAGATGGCGCCTGCGGGGTTGCGTGGGAGCCAAGAAATAGTGGGTGAGATTGTCCGCAGAGTCATACGGACTGCAAAAGGAGCACTTCGCTCCGCTCAGAATGACAACGCAAAAAGACCGGGCGGCAAGCAGCGATTCAGTCTGTCACATCGGCTAGTTCGATTCGCAGTACTTTACGGTCAGGGGAACGGTTGTAGCTTGATTTGGATCGCTCGGCGTCTGAACCGGAATCCTGACAGTTTGGCCCGGAGCCAAGCGCTCCGTTGCGTCTCCGTTGAATCCGTAATACACGGGCAAATCAGGAGCGGCGCCTTTCGCGAGGGAGAGAAACCCGCCACGCGAAGCCGGGTTTCCTGCTTGATCCACGATCACGGCGCTGGTGTCAGCGTACTGTTGAAGCTGGTCGTTCAGCGATGCCGTGACCTTAAACGTCCCCATCATCCAGCGGTTCGTGCATGCCTTTTGCGGGCCGCTCTGGGGGTCGGAGTGTGCGGAGGGCGCGTACGCCGTGCTTGCCAGCGCCGCGTTGGCCTGTTGTGCGGCCGGTTGTGCCTCTTGATGCTTGTCGTCGATGATTGCCTGAATGGCGGCTACCTGCCCGATGGCCGCGTCAATGATCGAGCTCGGCTGATTCGTCGTGGCTGGCGGTGGCGGCGCGGCTGGTTGCTGCAGCGCTACACTGGCCGCCGGCCGTGCATCCAATTGTGTCAGTTTTTCTCGTAACCGCGCGGCTTCGGCGCGGTTTCCCTCGGCTTCCGTCCGGAAGTTCGCCGCGCCAAGCGTCCCGACGGTGTTCACGATGGCCGAAGCGCCAGCGTTGCTGGGTTGCTCCATTTGCGCGGCCAAGCGGTCGTCTTGCCGGGCAGCCAATGCCAATTCGGCAAGCTGCGTGACGAGACTCACGATCTGGCTGCGGCGGTCAGCCTGCGCGGTCGCGTGCTGGTCCGCAAACGCATTCGCAGATGCCCATTGCGCGGGGTCGCCGTTCTGCATTTTTTCAGACAGAGCCTTGAGGTTGCCGATTGCGGTGGTGTTGCCCTGGTCCGCGGCGATGCGGTACCAGGCGAGAGCTTGCGCATAATCCGGTGCCACACCGAGACCGAATTGATAGATCCAACCGAGCTGGTTCTCGGCATTCGTGTTGCCTCGGCCGGCCGACTTGTAATACCAAGTCTGGGCTTGCACACAGTCCGGTGCTACGCCGAGACCATGTTGGTACATGTAACCGAGGTTCTCTTGCGCATCGGAGTTTCCCTGTTCCGCTGCCTTGTAATACCAGGTCAGGGCTTGCACATAATCTTGTGGAACTCCCATTCCCGCCTGGGCCATGTATCCGAGTTGGTTCTCAGCTTCGGCCTGTCCCTGATCGGCGGCTTTCTGGTACCACGTGAGAGCCTGGCCATAGTCGCGCGGTGCGGCGAACCCGCGTTGATAAAAACAACCAATTTCCTCTTCCGCATCGGGGTCACCTTGGTCCGCTGCCTTACGAAGCCAAACCATGGCCTGCCAATAATCCTGCTGAACACCTCGTCCATACTCATAGAGGGTCGCGAGCCGGTACTGCGCGAGCGCATCGCTGTGGTCAGCGGCCATGCGGTAGAAAGTCAGTGCTCGCCCATAATCCTGCGACACGCCCGGCCCATGTTCATACAGGGACCCCAGCTTGGTCTGCGCAAGCGCGAGTCCTCGGTCGGCTGCCTGGCGATACCAAACCAGTGCTTGCCCGTAATCCTGCACCACGCCTCGGCCACCGTAATAGCGATTGCCGAGTGTGAATTGTGCCTTCCCGTCGCCGGCATCGGCTTGGGCGCGAAGAGAAGCAAGCTCGCTGTCTTGGGCCCACGCTGGCGGGAGAAGAGCAAGAACGAGAATAAATGCAAGTACGGTGACAATCGCGGCGGGCGTCCGAAATCTCATCGAAGCATTTCCTCCTCGGAATTCGTACGGGTGTAGCAGAAGGCTACTTGTGACGAACGGAGAAGGCCATAGACTGACGGTACCGATTCGCAGGAATGTGCTCAAACCTGCATCGTCCTCTGTGCCCGACCATGCGGCATTGAAAATGGGACGCGCTCGAGCCAGCTCCTTCGCCTCCGATGTGGATGTCCGGGAGACCCCTGTACCATTCGGTGCAGGGCGGGCACGACGAAGAAACGATCGTGCTTCCCACGGGAGCGGTCGGTTCGCGATTGGAGAAGAGTTTGAGCGCGGACTTCAGACCGGAAGAGTCGCGTATAATAGATTGGCGAGGTAATCGGATGACACGCACTCAAATCACGCTGGTAACGGGGCCTGCTCTTGAAATCATGGGTTCGCCTCGACCGCCGCGCCGATTCTCGCGCTTGAAAGCAGCGCTGGCCGCACTGCTGGTTACGTCGGTTGCGATCGGCCTTATTCTCGCGGCACTGGTACTTGGATCAATCATCGCCGCCGTAATTCTGATCGTGGTGGCGATCGCGTTGGTCCTATTCTCGATAAAGCGTTTCTTCAGGCTCCCGCGACGACGCATCGACCCAAGATACTAAGCGCCGAGATGTGATCTGTACTCGCAGTCCTCCCTATCGCGTCCAGTGGTAGACTTCGTGGAAGCCAAGAAATTGTGGGTGAGATTCTCCGCTCCGTGAATGCATCCGGAGCGCAAGAGATGCACCTCGCTCCGCTCAGACTGACCGCTCAAGAAATGCCGCGCGGTTACATCAAGGCGTAGACATTGCCATCGGTGCTGCCGACGTAGATGGTGTTATTCAGGACGACGGGTGAGGAGAGAATGGCTCCGACGGACATCATTTTTTGGACGCCGACGATCATGTCGTCATAGAAAAAGTCGGAGAAGGCAGCTTCGTAGTTCGGGGTGCCGTCGGGTTTGGTATAAGTTGGGCCGTTTTTCCTAGAATTCTCGGTTGCGAAGGTCCACGCGAGTTTGTGAGTTTGGAGATTGATGGCGAAGAGCCTTCCTGATGCGAGCCGATGTACAAGGTGCCGCCGGCGATCGCAGGGGAAGAGAACATTGGCCAATGTTTGTAGTCGAGGGAGAAGAGTGGAGCGCCGGATTTGGCGTCGAGAGCGTAAAACAGGCCCGAGTCTGAAGTTGCGAAATAGACCTTGCCGTCGAGCAAGGCGGGCGAGGCAATGACCCAGGAACCTTTATTGGGAAAGGACCAGCGTTGCGTGCCGGTGGCGGCATCGACCGCGTAGAAGTTGGAATCGCGGCAGCCGAAGTACACCACACCGTCCGCGACGGCCGCGGAAGACTGGATGCCGACTTGATTGTGGATTTCCGGGTCCTCGCCGGTCTTGAAACGCCATTTCTCTTTTCCGGTGGCAGCATCGAGAGCGTAGAAATAGCTGTCCCAACTTCCGACAAACAGAGTGCCGCCGGAAATTGCAGGCGAGGCATGAACGACATCGCCGGTCTTGAATTTCCATTTCAAATTGCCGGACGCAGCATCGAGCGCATAGATGTTTGTGTCTCCGCCGCCGAAATACACTCCGCCGCTCCAAACGACGGGGGAGGAGAGGAAAAAATCGAAGGGGTCGGGCATGGTTTCGGCAGCGGGTTGTGCACCGTGGAGATGGTTTCCGGCGAAGCGCCGCTCGCCGCCGGTCTGAAACTTCCACTTCAACTGGCCGGTCGCAGCGTCGACCGCGTAGAAGTTGCCATCAAAGCTGCCAAAATAGACGAGGCCTGCGGAAACGGCGGGCGATGATGTGATGCGGCTCTCGGCCTTGAATTTCCATTTTAGAGCGCCGGCTGCGAGATCGAGAGCATAGAGAAAATGATCGCTGCTGCCGACGTAGAGCGCGTCGCCGGCGACTGCGGGGGAGGAGAGGATTTGTCCATCGGTGTGAAACTGCCACTTGATTTTGGTGAATTGGGGAACACCCGCGCCGTCATAGACGCCGGTGTGCTGTGGATTGCCGCGAAACATCACGTCCTGAGCGAACACCGACGAGCAGAGCGCTAGGATGGAAAGCAAGAGAAGGTGTTTCATGGGGAAGGCCTCCGACGTAGTAATAGACGGCGAGATGCGAATAACGTTTCTCGCTGTCGGAGAGAAACATTCGGAATCCTTCAGGACAGCAAAGTTGTAGAATGTCGCTTCGCGCCCCAATGACCCCACATCTGAAACGGAGGAATCCATGAGAGACCTTTGGCAACCGCTCTCCCGCCGCAGTTTTCTGGAGGGCACTTCGGGTCTGGGGCTTTTCTCCGCCGCTGCGCAGCTCATGCCGCTGCCAGCGCTGGCCGAATTTCTCGCGAGCGATTCTCGCGTGGTTGAGACGCCGCTTGTCGATCGAGGCTTTGCGCTGGTGCGCCAGATCGGGAAGGGCTTGTACGCGACGATTTCCGACCGGTCGAAGGGCTTACAGACGCGATCGAATGGAGGCTTCCTGATCGGGAAGGATGCGGCGGTGCTGATCGAAGGGTTCCAGACTCCGACAGGCGCGGCGTTCCAGATGGAGGCGCTGCGGATGGTTACCCAGGCGCCCGTGCGCGCGGCGATCAACACGCATTTCCACTTCGACCATTCGCTGGGCAATTCGGTCTACGGGGGAAATGGGGTGCCGGTGTGGGCGCACGCGAAGGCGGCGTCGCGCATGATCGAGAAATACCCCCGGATGCAGGCGGAGGATCTCGCCACATTTCTCGAGCCTTGGGAGAAGCGCGCGCGCGAGGCCAAAAGCGATAGCGAACGCCGGCACGCGCAGAGCGACATCGAGGGCCTGCGGGGCATGTTTGAGCCCGTCAGTCAGAATGTCTTGGCCTTGCCAAGCCATCCCCTCGATCCCGCCAAGTTACCGATGACGATCGACCTGGGCGGGCTCAATGTCGTGATCGAAACCTATCTTGGTCACACGGACACGGACCTGATCGTGCGCGTGCCCGATCAAAACGTCGTCTATACGGGCGATTTGCTCGTGAACGGACAGTACCCGACCAACCTGGATGGATACCCTGGCCCCTGGCGAGCCACACTCGAGAGGTTCGCGACATTCGATAAGGACACGATTTTTGTGCCGGGTCACGGACAACTCTGCGGGCTGGAAGGCGTCGCGGTTGTGCGCGAGATCTTTGACGACATCGCCGGTCAGGCGGAAAAATCGCACAAGGCTGGAGTGCCGGTTGAGGAAGCGGTGGAGCGCTATGTCGTGCCGGACAAGTGGAAGAATTTTCGGATGTTCTCGTGGGGCTTTACGGTCGGCCGGACAATCGAACAGCTCTACGCCGAATGGGGCGGGGCAAGTAAGCCGCTTAGCTACTGACGACAGCCACGGACGCGGCATGCCGTGCCCTACGCCCAGGAACCTCGGTGAGGCCAAAAAGCAAGCCCGCGCACTACTGCGTTACGCTCTTTACCGCGTCGCCCACTTTGAAGTCGGAACCGGAAACTGGGACAACCACCGCGGAAATATCGTCCACGTCGGTGACACGAACCACGCCGACGGGCGAGGCCATACGACGGATCACCTGGCCGGTTGACGGGTCCTTGATCTCGCGGGTGACGCGCTCGACTGTGAGCTGATCGCCGACCTTCACGCCCGCCTTCGCGCCGACGTTGAGAATGATCTGTCCGTTGTCCACTGCGGCGACGAGGCCCGAAACATTGACGGTGCGGGCTTGCAGTTTGGTATTGTCGGCAACGACCCCAGTGCTCAGCTGCGTGACGGCCGCATTCACGGCTTCGCCAAGAATGGTCTGTTGGAAGTCGCTGCTGCCGAAGTCCACGTTCCCCGCCCCGAATCCGTGCCAGTTGCTTCCGCCACCCAGCAGCGAGGTGCTCTCGCGCTGAGACTCACCCTTGCCGTCGGCCACGGCAAGGATTTCGGCCGTGTCGATATCAACGATTCGCGCGTCGACGGCAACGATGGCCTTGCTCTTCTTGCGTCCGAATCCGCCGACGCCGAAGCCGCCCCAGTTGCCACCTTGTCCGCCGATGTTCGTATTCTTCGTTTCGTTTCCGAATTGCGTGACGCTGCCCACGATGATGGCATCGACGCCCAGCAGCTTGCCGAGCTTCGCAGCCGAAGTCGCATTGGCGCGGTCGCTATTCGAAAAATTCTGCTCGGCGAGAATTTTGTCCATGGCTTTGCGCTCAATCACCGAATAGGTACCGTCTTGAACAAGGTGTCGCACCAGCAGGTCCGCGATGCCCTTGCCGACATCTATGTTGCTGCCAAACGCGGCCGACGAATAGCTCTGAACCGTTCCATAGTCGAAATCAAATACTGCTACGCGCTTCTTGCGCCCCTGTGGCTGAGCGGGCGCACCCGACGGCGCAGCGGTTGCGCCGGTCGCCGGAGTCGCGGGCTGTGTCTGCGCGTCCGCTCCCGTCGCAATCAAAGCCCACACGATCAGCGTGCACCACAACATTTTCTTCATGACCGGCCTCCCGCTTGGATGTTCTCCCTGGAGATACGCAACTGGCTGCGACCTGGGCTGAAATCTTACTGGTGCACGGTTATAAGTGTCAATATGAGCCTCCGCATCGGATACGGTTCAGTGACCCGAGCCTCGCTTGCTGCGGCGCCTTGGCGTTTTAATTCCGAGTTCCAGAGGAACCGGGCGTGGGAAGGAACCGGCGATCGGCGAGATTAGCGTCCGAGAAACTTCTCGAGCCTTTCGACTTCGGCATCTGCGAGAGCCAGATACTTCCGGGCGTTCTGGATATCTTGAGCTTGAAGCGCCGACTGAGCCTTGGTCATGTAGATCTGCATCCGCTGCTGAGCCGCAGCCATGTCGCCGCGCAGTGAGAGGCCTTGTGCGTTTTGTTGTCGCTGGAGGTTCTCGAGGCTGGAGCTGACGGCTGCGGTGCGGCCCGAAAGCTGATCCATTTCCTTGTCAAGTTCAGCGAGTTGAGCTGGATCGGGCGGCGCAGGCTGCTGAGTTGTGCCACTCGCAGCTTGTTGCTGATCCGTCGGCGGTGAGGGCTGGCTCTGAACGCCGGCAGGGTGCGTAGCGGACGGCGGATTCGAAGACGCGACAGAATGCTTCTTGGCGGCAGCGCGAGCCGGTGGCGCGGTCGAAGCCGGCTGTGCGATCGAACTCGGTTGCGCGGTGGAATCCGGTGGCGCGGCCGAATCGGGTTGGGGCGCAGAAGCCGGCTGGATTGGCTCGGCTGCCGGCGGATTCGCCGCGGGAGTTGCAGTGTCCGCACCCGGGGGAACCGGAGAAGTTGGTGCAGAAGTGGGATTCGGCGGTTGCGAGCTGGCTGCGCCAGTTTCGGACTGGCTGGGCGAAGAACCCTTCGCTGGGAAGAACCCTCCGTCGTGGGCTCGCGTCTTCAACCAACGCGGCACAGAGATACCCGCTGCAACTAAAACCGCCACGACGATCAGCGCTCCCAGCGTGATGTAGAGCCCGCGACGCCCGCCACCGCTTACTTGTGGCGGAGGCATCGGTGTCGCCTGAGCCGCTGGAGAGGACGGTGCGGGAGAAACAAGCGAACCACCAGCCGCAGTCATTGGAACGGTGGCTGCGCCAGTGCGAACAGTTTGCGGTGCTGGACTTGCCTGCGCCGCAGGCAACGGCTGCACTGCGGGCACCGGCGGCACTACAGGTTCTCCGGCCATTCCGAGAGCCGCCGCGACACTCTTCAGCGCGTTCCGAAATGCGTCCGCCGACTGGAAGCGCCGCGCCGGATCCTTCTCCATGGCCATCAAGATGATTTGGCTTACCGTGACCGGCAAATCCGGGTTGATTTCAATGGGCAACCTTGGCGGCTCTTGGAGGTGCGCCTGCATGACGGAAAAGTTGCTGGCAGCCTGGAAGGGCCGCTGGCCCGTGACCATCTCATACAGCGATACGCCGACGGAATACAGGTCGGAGCGCGCGTCGATGGGCTCGTGTTTCACCTGTTCCGGCGACATATACGCAAGAGAACCGAGCGTGGTGCCGGTCATGGTCAGGCCAAGGTCGGCACCGGACCGGGCAATGCCGAAATCCATCAGCTTGATGACGCCTTGTGGCGTCAGCATCATGTTCGCGGGCTTGACGTCGCGGTGGATCACTTGGCGCTGGTGCGCATAGCTCAGCGCGGCAAGCACCTGCTCGATAAAGTTCAGTGCCTCCCCGCAGGGGATCGGCCCTTGCTCCAGGCGGGTGGCCAACGTGGTGCCCTCGACATACTCCATGATCATAACGAGTTGATTGTCGATCGTCAGCGCCGTGCGCAGCGCGGCGATGTTCGGATGGCTGAGGCTAGCCAGCACCTTGATTTCCCGCAGGAAGCGGTCGGCCAGGTCTTTCTCGTCCGCAAGGTTTGGAAGGAGCACTTTCATGGCCTCGATGCGGTCCGAAAGCACGTTCCGCACTTTGTAGACCTTGCCCATACCCCCGGCGCCCAACACTCCGAGAATCTCGTAGTCCCCTTTTCGCGTGCCTATCAGTTCATCGCTCATTTCAACACCTTCTCACCTGACCTCAGTGTGGTCGTGATGTTCAAGGGCAATTCCCGAGCCGGCAACCTCGCTTTTTGATGTCAGAAATATCTCGCAGGTCCGGAGGAATGAATCCAAAACGATTCGGCATTTGGATGTTCGGCAGAGTCTTGGCGTCGATGACGTCGCTCTCCTTAATGATGCCGTTTCGATAAAGCAGGAAGGCGGTCAGCGAGTAAACCTCATTCGCGCTGAGCGATCCTTCGAGGGATCGAGGCATGGCGCGGTGGATGTAATCAAATATCGTCGTCGCAAACGGCCAGTACGCCCCAATGGTAATCGCGGGGTGAAGGGTGGTGAGTGTGCCTTTGCCTCCCACTAGAGCAGGACCGAGTTGGGTCCCTTCCTGGGATGCCCCGTGGCACGTTGCGCACTTCTCTGCGTAGATCTTAGCGCCTTCCTGGGAAGTTCCGCGCCCGGGTGGAAGCTCCTTTCCGTCAGTCCCGACGGCGATGTCCAAGGCACGGATTTCCGCTTGGGTTGGAGTCCTACCCACACCTTGATAGGTTGGACTCTGCGTCTGCGCCCACGCCGCGGCGCAGGCCGCCAGGACTACGACCGGCACCGCAAACTCAAAAGATCGCATTGTAAATGCTCCCATCACGGTTCACGTGCCAGGGTTGAATGGCATTGAAGTGGCCGACGATAAAGGCTGTCTTTTGAAAAAAGTCAGGAGTGGCGCCCCAGACCTTTGCGAGCTCGTTTTTCGTTGGCTGAACCTCGTCCCGATCATCGGTGCAGCGGGACTGGAGCACGCATTCTTCTCCCTTCCAATTCCAGGCGAAGCCAAAACGAGTGTGCGCCTTTGGATGCACCGGACCCTGGAGCTGCGCGTCCTGCCAGGTCTGACCGCCATCGGTGGATACTTCGACCCTGCGAATGGCGCCCCCACCGGACCAAGCCAAGCCAGTGATTCCGTAAAATCCGGGACCGGTCAGCCGCTGCCCGCCCGAAGGGCGAGTGATTACCGATCTCGGTCCCATCTCAAATTGAAACCAACGAGCTTTGCCATCCGGATGGAGCTGGGGGTACTTCGTGCTTTCCCACATGCCCATGTAGGGCTTGTCCACGACCTTGATTCGCCTCAGCCACTTCACGTTGTTAATTCCTTCCCACCCAGGCACCAACAGCCGCAACGGATAACCCTGCTGGGGACGCAACGCCTCGCCATTTTGACCGTAGGCCACCAGAATGTCATCCATGGCTTTTTCCAAGGGAATACTCTTCGTATGCTTTCCCGACTCCGACCCCTCCGCCACAACCCAACTCGCCCCCGCCTGCACGCCGACCATTTCGAGCAACACCGACAGCGGCACCCCGGTCCATTCGCTGCAACTCGTGTACCCGTGTGTTCCTTGGACCGTTGCCGTGCGCGCACTCCGAACCGACGCCGCGGGACCTGACGGAGCGCTGTTTGCGTTACACTCGAGGAAATAAGTCCGCGATATGGAAGGCAGGCGCATCAGCTCCTGCATGGTGAAAATCAGGGGACGCTCCACCATGCCGTGGATCAGGAGCCGATGCCGCTTGGGGTTGATGTCCGGGGGTTCATAGCCGTGGGAAATAACGTAATGGAGCGAGTTCGGCGTGATGATCCCAACCGAATCCTGGAGGGGTGTCCTTAATCCGAAATCACGGGACTCGCCCGCAGGTGGAACATCGAATAGGCCCATTCTGCCTTTGCGTACCGAGGTTTCGAAACGGGAGCGGTCGCCATAGGCCCACAGGTCTGTGTGGCGAGCCCTGGGTGTATCGGGCTCGAGTATCGCGCCCCTGGCGGTCTGCGCCGCTCCGATGGCCAAACCGGCGAGGCCGGCACCGTCCTTGAAGAATTTTCTGCGGCCATATTTGCCCGCACTCATGGGAACCTCCTTCGAATTCGGAATTCCCGAGCTCAACTTGTGGCTTTTCGCGAAACAATACGCCGATAGCCCTTTCGATGCAAGCTCACGTATCGAGCCATGCAAAATGTGACCGTAGGAGGGGCCGTCGAGACACTTAGGATGTAACCCGACTCAGAGGCACTTTGAGGAGGGTACATTGGGGCACAAGGCAAAGTGGGAATATTTCCGAGCCATCTATGAGCGCTACCGCGAAGCAGGGCGCGAAGCCAAGCAAGTGATGCTGAACGAATTTTGCTTGAACACCGGCTACCACCGGAAATACGCGATTCGTCTTCTGAATGGACCTCCTCCTGGAAAGCAACCGGAGCAGCGGCCGCGAGGACGGCGGCCGCGCTACGGCCAGCAGGTGCTCTCCACCCTGGCGGCGATATGGGAAGCGGCAGGGTATCCCTGGTCGGTTCGGCTGAAGGCTTTGCTGCCGAGCTGGATGCCCTGGATTCGCAAGCGCTACCGGATAAGCCCGCCGATCGAGCAACAGCTGCTAGGCATCAGTGCGCGGCAAATCGACCGACGATTGAAGACCAAGAAGAGCGAGCGCAAACGGCGTATCTACGGGCGTACCCAGCCGGGCTCTCTGTTGAAGCACCACATTCCGGTGAAAACGGACAGTTGGACGTGCAGGCTCCGGGTTTCACCGAGATCGACCTGGTCTCGCATTCCGGGAATTCGGGGGAGGGAGAATTCGCCCATTCCCTGAACCTCACGGACATCCATAGCGGCTGGACGGAGTCGCGCGCCCTGCTGGGGCGAAGCCAAGTGGCGGTGCAGCAAGCGCTCGATGAGATCGCGGGGGGATTGCCGTTCCGCCTTCTGGGGTTGGACTCCGACAACGTACTAACTGCGGAGTGTTAAGAAGAAGTCAGGACGAAGATCTCCCGTGGAAGACCCACCGGAGGAAGTAAGCGAGCGCCCGATGGTAGTTGCCCGTGGGTTCGAAACCGACGCGAACGGGCAAGTTCAAACTGTGAAGAAAAGCAGCGAAAGAACGGAACTCCTCAGCAGTGTTCTGCACACGAAACTTCTTTCGACTGCGCCATCCAGGAGCTTCGATCAAGGCTTCATGGCGGTCTTTGGCCACATCGATAGCTACCCACACAACAGCTTCCGAAGTACTCTGCTCGATGGTCATGGTCGGTCAGTCTCCTTGCGTGAATGTTGAGCACACTCACAGTACAAGAGACCTTCGGCTGACCATGACCCGCCGGGATGGCCTTCCGGTCGCTACGCTCCCTTCAGCCATGCCGATCCCACCCCGCTCGTTAACGAAAACCAAGTCGTTCCCGAGGTGCTACGGGTCGGAGTTTATCAACTGGCATCTGCAGAGTTGGTGTGAGCAGAAGAAGATCCAGCTCACGCGCGGGCGCCCTTACAAAAAAGACGACAATGCGCACGTGGAGCAGAAGAACTGGACGCACGTGCGCAAGCTTCTGGGGTGGGACCGCTACGATTCGCGAGTGGCGGTGGAAGCCATCAACGATCTCTACCGGCACGAGCTGCGCTTGTGGCTGAACCTGTATCTGCCCTCGGTGAAGCTGGTGAAAAAAATGCGCGTGGGATCGAAAGTGCGACGAGTCTATGACCCAGCCCAAACGCCGTTGGAGCGGGTGCTGGCCGGCTCGCAGAGCAATCCAGCGCAGGTGGCAGAACTGAAGAAACTCCGGCAATCTCTGGATCCGTTTCAACTGGGGAAAGTGATTGATCACAAGCTCGCACACATTTACCAGCTGGCGAATCGGCGGCTCAGTCCGAAAGGCGCGCCGGAGGGCCGCGGCGTGCAGGCCACGAAAAAAGTACAAGGAAGCCGGCGAAACGGCTGTGGAAAACACGGCGGCGGAGCCGCCTTGGAAAACGCCTCGCGTTTCCCAGTTTCCCACAGCCGCGACGGCAGCGGACCTCCGGTTACATTTCAAATGTCTCGACGGACAACCCCAGGGTTACATTTTCAAATGGCTTGACGCGGCTCAGAGCGGCCGAAACGGGCGCCGATACGAAGCCAACACGAATGATGCCACCAATTTCGTGTGCGCAAAAGAAGAAGCGGGCCAGTGCGAGATCATGCTCCACAACCATGACCTCACGGCCGTGGGGCGAAAGAATTCCTAGCGCCACTTCTTCAACTGCGGCCACACCGTGGCGAGCGAGCCGAATTTGGCACCTTTGCAGATGAAGACGGGAATCTCGCGTTCCAGAGCGTAGGGATTGTCCGACATGCCCACGTACTCGACATGCTCGAATTCCCTTTCCAGAACTTCCTTGCGATCGTCCAGGACGATCAGGCAATTCCCTGAATAGCCTCGCGGCCCCCAAAGATAGTAAGTCTGGTGGCCGCTTAGCGCCGGAGGCAGCCCGTAGCGGCGGCCGAAGAAGTCGATTGCACCAGCCTGACCGTAGTCCTGGGCGAATATGCCGCAGCCGGGCCGCTCTTCTGGGGAGAGCCGAGACCAGGCCTGCGCCACCGTGGCGACCATCTCTTCCCAGCCAAATTGATCAGCGTAGTGCTGCGGGAGGACCGCGGCCATGTGACTGTGTTCGCTGCGCGGCACCTTGAAGGGCAGCTTGTTCATGTAGGAAATGAACTGGTCGACGCGCAAAACAGGAACCACGACCGGAGCGAGCCACGCTCCTCCAGCAAGCAGAAGGACGACGATGACAGGTTTCAACCAAGTTTGACCCGATCGCGCGATGCCGCTCTCGATGGTGACTGCGCCTGCCGCCAACAACATCGGATAGATCGGCGCGAGATAGTAGTTCTTGCCCTTCAGGACGACGAAGACGGTGAAAGCGGCCATAGGTAACACCACCCGAGCATGCGGTAAGGCCTCAGGCGTGGCGAGAAGAGCAACGCGATTATACCGGTGATCCAGATCGGCGCGGCAAGCGGATGAACCAGCAGGATCTGCTGGGAGAAATACTCGAAGGGCGAGAGTCGAACGTCGCGCCCGCTGGCCTTGATGTTGCGCATCAGCTCGAAAAATGGCCAGTGATGTTGAACGTTCCAAATGAAGTTCGGAAGGAAGATCAGGAACGCCGCTACGCCGCCCAGCCAGAACCACTTATCGGCAAGAACGCGGCGCTGTTCGGTCAGCAGGAGTCCAACCACGATTCCGAAGCCCAGCACAGCAATCGAATACTTTTCTTCCGAACCAAGGCCAGCGAGCACACCGAACCATAGCCAATAACGAGGATCGCTGCGCTTGATGGCCAGAATCGCAAAGTAGATGCATCCCATCCACAGCAGAGGTTCGAGGCAGTTGGTGGTCAGCAGGCTTCCGCCGGAGAGGTAAATCGGAGCTACGAGCACGGCTATTGCGCTGAGCACGAGAGCGAAGCGCCGGCCACCCAACTCGCGGGCAATCATCGCGGTTAGAACCACCAGCGCCGAAGTGGCGACGGCGGGGACAAACCTTGTGCTCCGGAGGGAATCTCCCAGAACCAGCCGGCTGACTCTGACGAGGAATGGCAAAAGTGGAGGTTGATCCACATAGCCCCAGGCCAGATGGTCGCCGCACGCCATGTAATCGAATTCGTCGCGGAAATAACCGTAGCGGTTGTTGAAAACGCAATGCAGCACGAATTTCGCGAAAGCAATGGCAAGGACAATCAGCATGCCATCGGCGAGGAAAGGCTGCTTTTCGCGAGTGGAAACAGACAATGGAATTGCGGTGCTGGTCATTTGCGTTTGTGAAGGATAGCTGAGGAAGTTGAGGAAGCAAAGCACCCACCAAGGCCGACGCGAGCGAGGGGCAGAAATGGAGATTGAAGGCTTGCGCCGAAGCCAGGAAATTGTGGGTGAGATTCTTCGCTCCGCCCAAAATAACGGACTCAAGGATGCGAGCCTGGAGTAAATTATCCGCTGGCGAGCGCCTGTGGCACGGTACGAAACGAACTACTGGCTTATGCGTCCGACATTGCGCGTGGAGGCTGTTCGCTCGATGGCTGCGCAGGTATCCCTCACCGCGGAGTCGGCGGAATGCGGTGAAGTCGAGAAGACGGTATCGCCGCTCCTGGAGAGCACCGTGACCTTGTTCACTTTGATTAGTCCTCCCAAGCCGGTAATTCCCTTCTTGCTGCTTCCATTGTCGAACAGCACGGCGTATTCGGCTTCGGACTTGTGCTGAGTCACGACCACTGCCGGGCAATCCGATGTAAAGTCCTGGTAAATATCGACCAATTGCGGATCGTAGCCGCCATACAAGTTGCCCTCGGCGACACTGCTGGACCTAGCGAAGCCACCCGACGCTACCCAGGACTGCGTGTCACTCACGTAGATGCGCGGCTTGGGAGAGTCCTTGCCCTGTGCGCCTGAACCCGATTCGACAGCGGAGGGCCTGTCCGGCTGGGCTTGTGCGCGACTCTGCACCGAGTTCATGGTTGGAGCGGGAGCGGCTGCGGCGGGCTCTGCCGCTCGGGGAGTCATGGCAATATTGAAGTGAGAGACATACCCGACCTTGCCGTCGCCCGTTCGGACCTTCACGGTGTAACCCCCCGGATCGGAGAGGACGGCCACCTCCTCATCGCATTTCAGTGCCGCAACCAATTTTATGGGGATGGATTGTTCGGGATCGGCGGTCATTGAAACGTAGGGCTGAGCATCGCAGTGAATTCTTGCAAGTGGGGCTGCGTTCGGGGTGGGAGAACGCAGCGCACCTTGCTGGGCCCATGCCGATGCCGCATGAAGGAATCCGAGAACCAACAACACAGTTGAGAGCTTGTGGGGCAACTTTGGTGTCCAAGACCAAGACTACGTTTCATCCCGAGTTTAGCTGACGGTCTACGTTAAGTCGGGATTGCAGGATGTTCTGTGCCTTACGTGCAAACTGGGCAGATCGCAGTCCAAGCGCTTTCCAATCCGTTTCGCCTCATCCAAAGCGTCCGAAACGGGCGCGGGATCCGAGAGATGTTCAGAGCATAGCCGCGCATGGACTTCTTAACCATTCTCTGCTATTTGTAGGGGGGCTCTGCCTTCGAAAAATGGAGAATCCTTACGCCGCACTCTCACGCGGATCGGCTGGAGAACTGCTCATTCTTGTTTCCTGTTTCTGCTAAATGCGGGGTGTGCGCTTTGAGTGCTCGGAGGCAGAGAGACGGAGGAGCTTATGTTTGAGGCGGTTCAAGACAAGAAAGAGGCGAGTGCGAGTCGGCTCTGGATCATCATCGTTGTCATCGTGGTCCTCGCAGTGGTGGGAACAGCGATGTACATGATCTCAAAAAGTCCCGCGAAGGGTCCGGCGTCGGGCGCGGCGGCTATTGCGGCGCCCACCAATGCGGACGCGGTCAAAGACTTGAAGATTGTCCGCGCCACGATGGGCAAGGATCGCGACGGAATGACAGCAGTGTGGTCAGTGACTCTCGAAAATAAATCCGACACGTACACCTACAGCGGCATCCGTTACGAAGCTTCTTACATCGGTGCCGACAACAACGCCGTGCTCGTCAACCAAGGCACAATCTCCATGACGATCGGCCCCGGCGAACAGAGAAGTTCGGAAATTCGCGACACGCTCTACCCGGCTGCCACCGCGTGGTACAAGTTTCGAATTACAGGCGCTACACCGGCGGTCCGGTAGCCCTGGCATGTCCCGCAGCTAGAGGAGAGTAGCCGCTCTCGCTGGCTGGCGGTTTAGGGCGTGCCAGCGGCTAAATTGTGCCTGGCGCTGGGTTCGAGTTGTTCGATTTCGGCTTCAGCGAAAAGCGCACGCCACGCTTCGCGTTCTCATCGACTGTGCGTTGCAGGTTGACCTGATCCATGTCAACCGTGCTTTCACCGCCATAATTCACGACATAATGCAATTTGTTGTCCGCAAGCCAGTAGTCGCTCGCGGCGTACATTGTTCCGTCATTGAGATAAAGCAGAACAGTCGGAGTGGACTCGGCCACGTTGCCGGTTACCGGGTTCGTGTTTGGAGAACCTTGCGAAGCCGGCGCATTCTGGTCAGCACTCGGAGGGTTTGTGGTCGAGGGCTGGTTCGAAGACGGAGCATCGCTCGAGGGGGAGCGATCATTGCCGTAGTAAACGTTGTAGTCGGCGGGGGGTGGGTAGCTGTAACCGTAAGGAGGCGCCGGCCAAGCCCACCAGGGGTCATACCAATACGGGTCCCACCAGCCGCCCCAGGCCCAACCAGGTCCCCACCAGCCACCAAAGCCCCAGCCCCAACCGAATCCGAGACCGAATCCCCAGTCAAAGCCGCAGCCGAAGCATCCAAAGCCGCGCCGGGGGAAGCCGAAGAAACCAAATCCTGGGTTGAACACGCGCGGACCAAATGCTCCGTGGCCGAAGAAGTTTCCTCGGTTGAACAATGTTCCGCCCGGGTGAACTCCAAACGAACCGCCCAATCTCGAACCCGGGAACAGCGAGACGTTCCCGAATCGCGAATTCGTCAAAGCCGAGTTGCCCAGCGAGATGTTGCCGAGCCGCGAATTGGCCAAGGCCGAACGTCCAAATGCCGACTTGCCCAAGCCGATGCTGTCGAATCGAAACCTTCCTGAATTCGAGAGTGCGTGAGGGGACATCGCGGAGGCCATTGCTCCTGGCTTGTTTGTCGTCATGGAGCGGCCGAACGAACTCGTGGGAGCCAATCGCAGGCCGCCCGATCCTATCGCGGACAATCGATTCGAGCCGGCGCTCAAGACAGAGGCACGAGTGTTCGTTCCAGCAGCATTTCCTGGGCCCTTGGACGAGGGCCGCGGGGGCACGGAATTGCTGAAACTACGAGCCATTGGGGTCCCAGCGCCACTCGCTCGTGCGGCAAACGAATGCCACTGACCATCAGCTTTGGCAGGGGCAACGTGACCGAAATTGCGAGCCATCGCCGATGACCCAACGCGCCCGCTCGATGCGGAAAACGTGCCCGGCCTGCTTCCGCTGATACCTCTCGAGCCGTTCGAGCCGGCCCAGGATCCTCCTCGGTAGGTAGAACTGCCGTAGGAACGAGACGCATATCCGCCAGGTCTCCCGTACGAGCCGCCTCCCATACGTGGTGCGGCCGCCCCGCCGCGAAAGCCACCGCCGTAAGCATAGTGCCCGCCACTACCGCCGCCGTTGAAGCCGCCGCCTCCACGGAAACCACCTCCACCACCTCCGTGAAAGCCGCCGCCTCCACCACCGTGAAAACCGCCCCCGCCTCCGTGGCCACCGCGCTGAGCGAATGCGGAATGAGACGTGCAAGCAAGGCAAACTGATGTAATTAAGGTGCAGAGGATTTTCGAGGAGGTTGATCTCGTCATTTGAGTTCCTTCAACGAACGACTGCGTACTACCTGCGGACGGTTGGCCCGAGGGCCCCATGGCTAATTGGATTCGGCGCTGGTGTCCCAGGTTGCCGGGGCTAAGACTACCACTTTCCGCGACCCTGCGATGGCAGACTCATCCTTGCATATTGAACCCCAGCATGCCGATTTAGTTTCTGCCGTATCGCCCCTCGGGCCGAGTCGCAGCGATTCTTATTCGTGTGCAGTGTTGGTTTGAACCGCCCCGCCCATGCAATCCGCTCCCGCATAGCATCGCCGACGGGCAGCTACCAGGAATAGTGGACCTCGTAGTTGACCGTTTTCTCGCCGTCAGGCGGAACTTGCACGGTGAACTCCATCGTGCGGCTGTCGACTTTCTTAAACGAATCTGAGTGCTTTCTGATCTCCCAATTCGTCCAGCGGTAGGGGTGCTCGACGATGCGCGCCTCGACTGGCGTCGTTTTGTGGTTACGGACTTTGATTTCGAAGGTCTCGTCAACCCAGCGAGCCGAGGTGTCAATCTTGAAGTCCAAGCGACGGCGCTCGCCGGCCAGGTCGAACGCGCTGCCGGTGTAGAGGCGGATTGTTTCGTCCTTCGGCGTGTGGTCGATCTGATTCTCGCCGGTGAACTCGAGCTGGCCGTCATCGTCGCGGTGGTAGAAGCGCACGCGTCCCCTCGGAAGGGGCATGCCGAGGTGATTTCCGTTGCTGTTCTTGAATTCCTGCATCACCCAGACTTTTGGATTGGAAAGCAGGCCGAAGCTCTCTTGCTGGCGGATGCTTTCCATCGGCCAGTTCTGGTAATACGGCTCGCATTTGAATCCGTCGTAGACATAAACGGTCTGGGACCGAATGCCGGAGGCGCGGACGAATTCGACCTGCTTGGTCTCGCGGTCGTGGAGCGTGGTGGAATGCTGAAGCGTATAAAGATGGTACTCGTCGAAGGTCCTTTCCTTTACCGGGGGAATGAACTCTGCTCGGTCAGAGCCTCCAATCATCCCGGCGCTAAACCCGTTGACCGGTCCCCCGTTGGGAGGTTGGATCTTGTTTACGTCACCGGCCATCAGTTTGAAGCGCGCATCGCGAAACGTCATGCCGCTCTGATTGTCCAGTGTGACCCAGCCGACCAACTCCAGAACGTTGCCCTTCGGCGGTGCAACCACGTTGTAACTCGCCTCCCAATTCATGCCGCCGGTGACGTAGCTGAACTCTGCGCCAATCACGCCCGGCTTGTCCGTTTGCAGCTCCCAGGAAAGTGTCGGCTTGAGAACCGTGTCGTCCGCCAACGCCGGAAACACAGGCTGGCCGGGAAGCGAGAACTGCAGCCTGCCGTTCACTTCGATGATGGGCTGATCAGCGCCGCTCTGCACGTAGGCAGCCTGCGCCTGATAATACTGCTGGCCGTACGTGGAATATGCGCCGTAGTGAGGGACGTAGCCGCTGCGGATAATCTTACCCGGGACGACGCGTGGGTTGCTGTGTTTGTCGGTATATTCAAAGTCGATGGTTTTGCCTTCGTAGAGCGAGAGCAGCAGCTGCTGGGTCACAGGGTCGTTGCGATAGTTCTGCTCGAGGATCTGCAGGCGGCGGCTCGCGTCGAGCGGACGCAGGATCACCGAATCCGGCTCGAGATGCGCGGTGATGTCCGTCACCTGCACGTGAGTGAGGCCGGACTTCAGATCGAGGGGCAGCATCTGCCGCACCACCGCAAACTGCTGGTTGTAAATGGTCAGCGCCGGCGTGATGCCCGGCTGATCGTTCGCCACATTGGTCGCAAGTGCTGAGCGTACCGGGGCAAACCACGCGGAGTTAAGAAAAAGTGCACACAAAACAAATGCGGTGAGCCCTCGCACGATCCTCATGGCGGACCTCCTTCGCGGGAACCTTGCTGCGTTAGAAGCCGGCCTCCCGGTTGTAGTTCCCAGCCACTTTGACGAATCCCAACCTGCTACGGTCCGCCGTTTTTAGCGGCGTTGCCCTTAGAACGCCTCGAGTGGGAAACCTTGCGTAGGAGTTGCAAATCTGACGGACGCGCAGGCTGCGGACATCCTCGGAAGAGGGAAAGCGGCGACGCGCCGCAGCAAGCAAACATGCTCGCCACTATTGCATCCTGTCCGAGGGTGCGAGAACCTGTATCAAAACCTGTCGGCGGAATCGCGGGGTCGATCATGAAGCGCGGTACTGAGAAAGTCTGATGCCGTTACCGGAAACGACTTCCGTCCTGATTGTGGGAGGCGGGCCGTGCGGGCTGATGCTCTCGATCGAGCTTGGGCGGCGTGGCATCTCCACGGTCCTGGCAGATGACAAGCCGGACACAGCCTTCAACCCGCAAGCCAACGCGACCCAGGCTCGCACCATGGAGCACTATCGTCGGCTCGGTTTCGCGGATGAGATCCGCGCTCTGGGCCTCCCGGCGGATTACCCCACGGACATCGCCTACTTCACGCGCTACGCCACTCATGAGATCGCCCGGTTCCAATTGCCGTCCAGCAAAGATGCGAAGGAGCTCATCAAGCAGCTCGATGGATCCTGGAGTGCGGCGGAGCTGCCACACCGTGTATCACAGAAGTTCGTCGAACAAGTATTGCTGCGCGAGGCGCGCAAGCTGCCTCGAGTGTCACTCAATTTCGGCTGGCGTCTAACCGGCTTTGCCCAGGCTGTTGACGGGGTCACAGCCGAGATCGAGAACGTCGCCACGGGCGCCGGGCGCACGATTCACGGACAGTATTTGGTTGGTTGTGATGGGGCGCGCAGTGTCGTGCGACGCCAGTTAGACTTCCAATTCACTGGAGAAACCGGGATCGTGCGCGACTTCATGGGCGGCCGGATGTACGCGATTTATCTGCGCGCTCCCGAGTTCTACCGGATCGTTCCCCACCCGAAAGCCTGGATGTATGTGACCGTGAACCGCGAGCGGCGAGCGTATATGGCGGCGGTGAATGGCAAGGGTGAGTTCGCCTTCCATACACAACTCCGCGCCGGCGAGAATGAAAACGAGATCACCGAGGCTGGTTCTCTGGCTATGTTTCGCCAAGGTGTCGGGGCGCCGATCGAGGCGGAAATCCTATCGCGATGCGGGTGGAACGCGGGTCATGCCCTGGTCGCCGAAAAGATGCAGAGCGGTCGGGTCTTCATCGGGGGCGATGCGGCGCACCTTTTCACTCCAGCCGGTGGCCTGGGGTACAACACCGCGATCGAAGACGCGGTGAATCTGGGCTGGAAACTGGCAGCGACGATCAAAAGATCCGGCGGGGCTCAGCTTCTCGACTCCTACGAGACCGAGCGACAACCGGTGGCCCGTCGCAACACCAGTTACGCGCGGCAACTGGCCGACTCTTTGGGGCTGTATGAACTGCCTCCTACGATCGAAGAAGATTCGCCCGAAGGCAGGCTGGCGCGAGTACAGACTGGCGCACACTTCAACACCCACGGTCGCACGGAATTCAATATACCCGGCATCACGTTCGGCGGGCGTTACGACGGCTCGCCGATCATCGTCTCCGATGGGACCGCGCCTCCGCCGGACGCGCCCAACACTTATGTGCCCACCGCCTGCCCCGGTGGACGAGCACCGCACCTGTGGTTGCAAGATGGCCCGTCTCTATTCGACACCTTCGGCTTCGAATGGACCTTGCTGCGGTTGGGCCCGCGGGCGCCCGAAGCCGCCGCGTTCAGGCGCGCCGCTTCCGACGCGTGCGCCGAGCTCACCATCATCGACGTCCCGTCCGAGGAGGCACGCGATCTTTATGAAGCGGATCTCGCGCTCATTCGGCCCGATCAGATCGTTGCTTGGCGTGGGGATGGCAAGCATGCCGACCCTTCCGCAATTTTCGCCCGAGTTACAGGGCGCGCACCTGGGCCCGCGCCGGTTCGGCGTGGGGGCTGAAACTATGCAGACTTTCGTCTACAAAAACCTTCCGACTCGCGTGGTCTTCGGATCGGGAACCATCGTTCGGCTCCGGTCGGAAGCCGAGCGTTTGGGCTTACGACGCGTGGTGGTCCTGTCGACGCCGGGGAAGGTGGACCAAGCGCGCCAAGCAGTGGCGGCACTTGGCGATCTCGCTGCGGGTATGTTCGCCGGTGCTATGATGCACACCCCGGTTGAGGTGACGGATCGCGCGCTCAGCGTCATCAAAAAGACGAACGCGGACGGAACGGTGGCGATTGGCGGAGGCTCGACAACTGGATTGGGAAAAGCGATCGCGCTGCGCACTGATCTCCCGCAAATCGTCGTGCCAACCACCTACGCTGGTTCGGAGATGACACCAATCCTGGGAGAAACCAAAGATGGCGTTAAGGCGACGCAGAAAAGCTTCAAGGTCCTACCTGAGGTCGTCATTTACGATGTCGATCTCACCCTTTCACTGCCGGCGAAACTTTCGGCGACCTCGGGCATCAACGCCATCGCCCATGCGGTGGAGGCGCTCTATGCGCAAGATCGCAATCTGATCGTGTCGTTGATGGCGGAAGAGGGAATCTCCACCCTGCACAGAGCTTTGCCTCGCATCGTTGTGCAACCGGGCGATCGGGAGGCGCGTTCCGATGCTCTCTACGGGGCGTGGCTGTGTGGCGTATGCCTGGGCCAAGTGGGCATGGCGCTCCATCACAAGCTCTGCCATGCGCTTGGAGGTTCTTTTAATCTTCCGCATGCAGAGACGCACGCGGTGGTGTTGCCACACGCCCTCGCATACAATGCCTCGGCGGCGCCTGAAGCAGGAGCCCGCATTTCACGAGCGCTTGGCGGCGCCGCTGATCCGGCTGTGGCACTGTACGAATTGGCCGGCAGGCTCGGCGCAGCGCGAGCTCTGAAGGATCTCGGCATGCCCGAAAACGGGATCGAGCGCGCCGCTGATCTTGCGGTGAGCAACCCCTATTGGAATCCCATGCCGATCGAGCGCGATGCGGTCCGCATGCTGATCGCGCGGGCCTGGGCTGGCGAGCCGCCAGTACCGGCGGCACAACCGGAGAAGGAGAAAAGGAGGGCCTCTTAGATGCGCGACCTAAATGAATTCACCCTCACGGATGCGGTGCTCGAGCGCGTTCGAAACGCTCCGAACCCACGCATTCGCCAGATCAGTGAAGCCTTGGTTCGGCACCTTCACGCCTTCATTCAGGAAATCGAGCCTACCGAAGCAGAATGGGCCGCAGGGATCGACTTCCTCACCCGCACCGGCCAGAAGTGCGACGACAAACGTCAGGAGTGCATTTTGTTGTCCGACACGCTTGGTGTGTCGATGCTGGTTGACGCAATCAATCACCGGGATCCGGGAGGTTCGACAGAAACCACAGTGCTCGGCCCCTTTTACATTGATGGTCCGCCCGAGCGTGAACTAGGCGAGGACATCTCAGGCGGCCTGCCGGGGACACCGCTGTTCGTTGACGGCTCCGTTCGCTCTCTGAACGGCGCACCGCTCGCGGGGGCAGTGGTGGACGTCTGGCACTCGGATGAGGATGGCTTCTACGACCTGCAGCAACTCGATCGTATCGGGCATTTCGCCGGGCGCGCGCGTTTCCGCAGCGACAAGAACGGCCGCTTCCACCTCTGGACCATCCGGCCCGCACCTTATCCGATCCCCTACGACGGACCCGTGGGCCAAATGCTCAAGGCACAGGGACGGCATCCTTATCGGCCGGCTCACGTCCACTTCAAGATCCAAGCTCTCGGTCAGAACACGCTCATTACCCATGTCTTTGCCGCAGGGAGCGAATACATTGACTCCGACGTCGTCTTTGGCGTGAAGGACTCCATTATTCGCGAGTACGTGGAGTGCCCGGCTGGAACCGCGCCCGACGGTCGCAAGATGGATCAGCCCTACGCGCACCTTCACTACGACTTCATCCTGAAGCCCAACAATACGAACATCCGAAGCGCATCCTGAAAGAAATTCGGAAGAGAAGTTACAAACCGGACGCTGCGCCCGGGCGCGAGCCACGGCGATCGCGGAAGACATTCGATGATGGCCAGCAAGTTTGGGAAAGCCCTTGATTCAGGAAAGCGGCGGAATTCTCACACAGGTCTGCGAGCCAAGCGCGCCAGCCCTGGAAAACCTCTCAATAACTCCAAAACTAGGAATCTCGCGCCCAACGCTGCCAGGATGACAATCTCCGGTTCGATCATGTGCCGGTAGCGAATCTCTGGATGCGTGAGGTAAAACAGCAACGGGTAGAAAACCAGGACCAACAAATACGGAAGCACTGCCTCGCGAGCGCTCCGAAGAGCTTGCCAGAGGCCCATAAGCATCACCATGGTCATGGATACAATCGCGTAAACATTGGCAGGGTTGTGGAGTTCAATCTCCAGATTACGCGGGTCAAGATTCCAGAACGCGGTCCACAGGTAAACAAATCTTCGCAAGCACATTACAAGAAACAGCCCTGGATGCTGGGCGAGAAAGCCGAGCGCCTCGCGCCGCTTTTCCTGCATATAGGGAATTTCTCCGAGCCGCACGAATTCGGCCAGTTCTTTGTCATTTATCGAAGGATGAGCCATGAAATCGACCCAGCTTTCGGTGTGGCCGTCATTTCCGATCCAGACCTCGAGCCAGAAATTGTCGCGCAGCGGGATGGCCCTGTGAAACGTGCGGTAGTTGCGCATCTGCCACGGCAGAAGGGCGATACCAAGCCCAAACACCACGATGGCGGTGGTCTTGAGCCATCCTTGCCGATTTCGCTGCAAAGGATAGAGCGCCCAGCCGACAAGAAAAGGGAAAAGGGAGAGGATAGATGCATTCGTTAGTGCCGAGAAGCCCCACAGCATGCCGAAGCCAAGCCAGCCCCACCTCCCAGGCTGCTCCTTCAGCATAAGCGTCCAGAGAAAAAGAATCGCGAGCAGCAGAGCGCTCAGGCACGTTTCCCAAACGAACGCGCTCGCAATGTAAATGGAGTAAGGCCACACAGCCCACATCCAGCACGCTACGATAGCCACGCTCCGTCCAAAACTGCGCTGGGCAATGAAGAACACTGGGACGCAAATGAGCGCTGAAAATAGAGAGTTGAAACCCAGGATCACGAGCGCCGAGGTCCTGCTGTAAATGCCGAATAGCTTAAAAACTCCAGCGAGCAAGTAGGGATATATGGGTGTCATCCAGGCTGTCGGCCCGGTTTCGACGAACATGGGATTGCCATAGCCATGTCCCGCTGCGATGGAGCGGGCAATACGCCCAATTTCAAAGCCGAACAACAAGTGGTTTCTGAAGGTATTCCATGTGTAGGTATAGAGAAAGCCAATGGCGACAATCCGCAAGGCCAAGGCTACGAGTGTAATCTTTGGCAGCGATTGCCAAACGTGTCTCTTCCCCGCCGCGCTCTCCATGATTCTCCTGGTTCCGGCGCGCCCCTTCCTTTTGCGGGTCGGCGACCCTCACGCAAAGGCGATTCTACTTTATGAGTTTGGTCATTTGCTGCCGTTTTTCTGCTTGCCGGCAATGCGGCAGTGCTACAGCCTCCGGCTGGTATACGAGCCGCAGAAACAGCTTGAAGATGATGTCCAACAAACGTGGAGGCGTGACCCGATTCTATCCATGTTCGGTACGCAGCGGCTGCGCAGAGAAGAACGCCAGGGACCTAACTTATTCATTGTGGGCGGGAAGACTTGGTGCCGGCGGTGGGACTCGAACCCACGACCTAGGGATTATGAGACCCTCGCTCTACCCCTGAGCTACACCGGCAAAGGTTGAAGGTTTGATGCTACGGGTTCGATTCGCGAAGTGTCAAGACTTGGCGCTGAATTCGCGAGGGCGAACCAAAACAATCCGCAGCCCCGCACCATGCGGTGTAGGGGAAGGCGCCGAGAAACGCAAAGAACCCGAAGATGGTGGTGGGTAACAAGGGCGCGCCTGCTCGCATCATGAACAAAGCCGAATCACCGGGGCTGCGCAAGGCGAAGTTTTTGCGAAGATGGATAGATCAATTTTGTAGTACGTTCGTACCGTTGACGCGATGCAATTCGAGACGCTACTTTGCCCCTGACAATTCGGCAGAGGCTTTGGTTAGGCCAGAAGGAGGGGTGTGTACCGTTTAGACACACGGTGCATAAATTTCCCTCTTGACAGCACCAGTCCACTTATAGACTCCCCGGCGTAGTTTCCCTACGCGGAGGAGTAAATGTGTAAGTGGTTGACGTTTGTAGTGTTGGTGCTGCTGACCTTCACGGTTGCGATGGGACTAAGTGGTCTGTCGGCGCGTCACTCGGGCGTTGCGGGTTGGGCGCCGGCGCCGGTTTGGGCCCATAGCACCGGCCCAGTGCCGCCAACACCCTGGTAGTAAGTCAGGGGCGGCAGTCCCTAGGAAATCGGGACGCGTAACGGCCAAGCCTCGCAGAAGGCAACATGACGCTTGGTCCGTTTGATTATGCACTGTGGATCGCAGGCTTCTGCTTAGAAGTCTATGTGGTGGTGTTTGCGATTTTTCACCGCGGTTTTCTCCGCTATATCTGTCTCAATCTATACCTCTTAGCTCTCGCGTTGGATACGGCCGGGGAGTATTTCATCATTCACAAGTTCGGGCTTTCCTCAATCGAGTACTGTTATTATTACTACTACACGGAAAGCTTGCTCACGATCTCGATGTTCTTCGTGATCCTGCAGTTTTACCAGCAAGTGTTCCATCAGATGCAGGCGAGCAAGTATATTCGCGGAGCTGCCGGATTCCTACTGGTGGGGACCTCCTGGTTCTCCTACATGGTGGTCCATCAGAACCAAGGACACCTGACAAGCCGATTCGTTGTTGAATTGGGGCAGAACCTCCATTTCGTCGGGGTGGTGCTGACTTATCTTCTTTGGGGCGCCATCTTGAAACTTCGGGAAACGCGAGCGCGCCTGGTGCAGCTTGTGCTGGCACTGGGGATTTACTTCAGCGGGAGCGCAGCGACGTACGCGCTGCGGAATCTGTTTCCGTCTCTGGAGCTGCCAGTGTTGAAGATCGTGCCACCGCTGGTGGGATTGTCGCTGCTTGTGGCTTGGGCTTATACGTTCACGAAGATTCCTGAAGATGCGCGGCTGATGACGTCGCGCCTGCTCGCGAGGGCGCGATGATTGCCGCGCTGATCGCTGTCATCTCGCTGGCGGCCTTGCTGCAGTTCTGCATTTCCTATTGCCGGTCGGTGATTGCCGCCAGCCGCCGGGTGGCGCTCTCCGAGCAGGTGCGGGAGATCACCGGGATCGGCAGCTCCAGTGTCGCCGGCGATGAATTCGATCGGCTTCTGCAACTGGTGCGGCTCTGTCCGGAACGCGCGGAAGATCGCACCGAAATCAGTTTTGTCGGCGCTTATTATGAGTTCCTGCAATTGCTCCGCCGCGTGGCCCGGCTGCTGGTGCCCCGAATCGCCGAGTGGGTCGAACGGGAGCGCCAGAATTGCTCCTATTTCATCGCTGTTGTTCTCGACCGGAGAATTTCTTACAGCCGGGAGTTGCTTGCGCAGCAGATGGCCGAACCCCAGTAACTCGCAAAATTTGGCACATCAGAGCCCGGCGTATGGAGCGCCGGGCTTTTGCTTTTTCCGGAGCTTGGAAGAGGGCCGCGCTCGACCCCTCTCAAGGGCGCTGCTAGGATAAGAAGCGCGCCTCTACATCGCCGCTCAAAGGTTGTCACTGTGCCGACGAATCTCCAACATCAAATCCTGGAAACCATCCGGCGCTACCGGATGATCAAGCCGGGCGACCGCATCGGCGTCGCGGTCTCGGGAGGCGCGGATTCAACCGCGTTGCTCTGCCTGCTCGAAGACTTTCGCGACGACCTTGGAATCACACTGCGGGTGATCCATCTGAACCACGGGCTGCGAGCCGCGGAGTCGGAGCGGGATGAGCAGTTCGTCGCGGAACTGGCGCGCGCCCGGCGCCTTGAATTTTTTTCGGACCGGCGAGATGTGGCAGCGGAGGCGCGGCGCCGCGGGTGGAATCTCGAAGATGCCGGGCGGCGCCTGCGTTACGAATTCTTCGAGCGCCTCGTCAGCGACGGGAAAGTGATGCGAGTGGCGGTCGCTCATACGGCGGACGATCAGGCGGAGACCGTTCTCGCGCGAATCCTCCGCGGCACCGGGACGCGCGGTTTCGCCGGCATTCATCCGGTTCGAGGCAAAATCGTGCGGCCGCTGCTCGGAGTTCGCCGAGAGGCGCTGCGGGAATATCTACGCAATAAGGGCCAGGCGTGGCGGGAAGATCCGAGCAATCGAGATCTCAGCCGGGTGCGGTCACGTCTGCGGCACGAGTTGATTCCAGAGCTGGAGAGGAAGTTCGCGCCCGGCGTTGTCGAACGATTGAACGATTTTGCGGGAATTTTCTACGACGAAGAAGCTTTCTGGTCGGCGCTCGTTGAAGACCGCTTTCGCACGCTCGCCAAGCAAGATTCAAACGGTGTTTCGATTGCAGTCGAGGATTTGCTTTCTCCCTTGCCGCTGCTTTCCGGACAAGAGGGAATGCCGGGACATAATAAGGCGGACCCGTCGTCACCGGCACTGAGCCGCCGGCTGATTTTGCGACTTCTGGAAGGAGCGCTCAACGAGCGCGGCCAGATTACTTCCGCGCACGTCGAGGAGGTGATCCGATTCGCTGTTACGGAGGCAAGCGGACATCGCCTCGACTTGCCGCATGGCCTGGCCGTGCGTCGCGAGTTCGACCGTCTTACATTCTTTCGACGATCAGCGGGCGACCGGACCGGTGGTGGCCAAAGATCCGCGCGCTCCGCGGATGCGTATGAATACATAATGGGCTTGCCGGGACGGAGCCCGAGCGACATCTCGGTACCGGAACTGAAGACACGCTTTTGCCTGAAACTGATTGACTGGTCTGCGACAGAGAGGGACACTAGAAAAGAGGGTGCCACCCTGGATGCCGACCTTCTCCGCAACCCATTGGTCCTGCGGAGCTGGCGACCGGGTGACGCTTATCGGCCCCGCGGGCACCGGCACGTTCGAAAGCTGAAGGAGATGTTTCTCCGCAGCCGGATTCCGGTGCGAGAGCGGGCCTACTGGCCTGTGCTGACCAGCGCGGGCGAGGTGGTTTGGGCAAGAGGAATGCCGCCTGCGGCGGAGTTTGCCGCTCAGGAGGGTACGCGCAAGGGCCTGGTAATCGAGGAGCAAGGCCTGTCGGCGCGCTCATGAGAATCGCCTATACACCGCAGAAGCTCTCGACTCGCGTTGACCAGATGGGCCGCTCGATTTCCCGGGACTACGCCGGCCGCACGGTGGACGTGGTGGCGATTCTCGAGAACTCCTTCCTCTTCGCCGCCGATCTCGTGCGGAAGATCCGGCGGCCGGTCGTGTGTCATTTTGTGCGGTCGGAAATGCGCGACGTGCAGATGGGCGGGTACGATCGGCGCGAAATCTTTTTCAGCTCCCCGCCGACAACGCTTCGCGACCGGGACGTTCTAGTAGTGGACGCGGTGCTGAACACCGGCGTCACGCAGGATTTCTTGATGAAGCGGCTGGAAGAAGCCCATCCGCGATCATTGCGGCTGGCGGTGCTTTTCGACAAGCCGGAAGCGCGAAGGGTGAATCTCCAGGCGGAATACACCGGCTTCGCCGGCGCATCTAAGTATTGGGTGGGTTACGGCCTCGGCGGCCGCAAGGGGCTTTACCGTAATCTGCCGTATGTGGCAGTGGCGCCGGGATATTCCGGCATGGCCGGGACGCGGCAGCGTGGCACCGCGAAGCGGCGCGCAGGGAAGGGCTCGAAAGGATGAGGTAGCCAGGTGAACTCAACAGTACGAACCATCTTATTTTGGCTCTTAATGATTTTACTGGCGGTGGTGCTGTGGAAAATGGCTTCACCCAGCAGCCAGACGGCCCATGAAGATGAGCCAAGCTATACCAAATTCCTCGCCCAGGTGCAGTCAGGAAACGTCAAGGAAGTTACGATCTACCTGAAGCAGAACAGCGCCGAAATCCAGGGCGAATATCGCGATAACAGCACGAAGTTCCGCAGCGTGACGGTTGCCAACTCCTCGATTCCCGATATCACCAAGATGCTGCAGGACAAGGGAGTCCTGATCAACATCAAGGAAGTCAAGGACGGCGACTGGCTCGCGTTCATGGTGAATTTCGCGCCGGTCATACTCCTGGTGCTGTTCTGGATTTTCATGATGCGGCAGATGCAGGCAGGCGGGAACAAAGCGCTGAGCTTCGGGAAATCCCGCGCGCGTTTGCTGACCGCGCAACAGAAGAAAGCCACCTTCAAAGATGTGGCCGGGATTGACGAGGCCAAGGAAGAACTTTACGAGATCATTGATTTCCTGAAAGACCCTCAGAAATTCCAGAAGCTCGGCGGGCGCATCCCGAAGGGCGTGTTGCTGGTTGGACCTCCGGGCACCGGCAAGACTCTTCTGGCGCGGGCGATTGCGGGCGAAGCGAATGTGCCGTTCTTCTCCATTTCGGGATCGGATTTCGTTGAGATGTTTGTCGGCGTCGGCGCGAGCCGCGTTCGCGACCTGTTCGAGCAGGGCAAGAAGAACGCGCCGTGCATCATCTTCATTGATGAAATCGACGCTGTCGGGCGCCACCGCGGCGCTGGGCTTGGCGGTGGGCACGACGAGCGCGAACAAACTTTGAATGCTCTGCTCGTCGAGATGGATGGATTTGAGTCGAACGAAGGCGTGATCCTGATTGCAGCAACGAACCGCCCGGACGTCCTCGATCCGGCGCTCCTGCGGCCGGGCCGATTTGACCGGCGCGTGGTTGTTCCGCGTCCGGATGTGAAAGGCCGCGAAGAGATTCTTCGCGTGCACACCCGGAAGGTTCCTCTGTCGGACGACGTCGATCTCTCCGTGATTGCTCGCGGGACGCCCGGATTTTCCGGCGCTGATCTGGCCAATCTGGTGAACGAATCGGCGCTGTGGGCCGCGCGGCAGAACCGCAAATTCGTGGCCATGGTCGATTTCGAGATGTCCAAGGATAAGGTGTTGATGGGCGTCGAGCGCAAGTCGATGATTCTCTCCGACGAGGAGAAGACGAATACAGCTTATCACGAGGCCGGGCATGCGTTGGTGGCCGCGATGACGCCGGGCGCCGACCCACTGCACAAAGTCACGATCATTCCGCGCGGGATGGCGCTGGGCGTCACGATGCAGTTGCCCATCGATGACAAACACACCTACACGAAGGAGTTTTTGGAATCACAGCTTGCGGTGCTGATGGGCGGCCGCGCCGCGGAGGAGATTTTCCTCGATCACCTCACCACCGGCGCCGGCAACGATATCGAACGCGCCACCGAGATCGCGCGCCAGATGGTCTGCGAATGGGGCATGAGCACGCTCGGTCCGCTCACCTTTGGCAAGAAGGAAGAAGCGATTTTCCTGGGCCGCGAGATCGCGCAACACCGGGACTATTCCGAAGATACGGCCATCAAGATCGACCAGGAAGTTCGCAAGATCGTCACCGCCGGCTATGATCGGGCGCGCACTATTCTCGAAACGCATCGCGACAAGCTGGAGCGCGTGGCGCAAGCCCTGCTCGACCGTGAGGTCCTCGACGCGACCGAACTCAAGCTTCTGGTCGAAGGCAAGCCGCTGCCGGAAAAGCCGCAAGCGCCTCCGCCGACTTCACCGGTGCCGACGCGAGAGCCGCAGCTCACGCTGCGTCCCGAGCCGCGACCCATCCCCGGCCTCGCCAAGGGTGAAAAGCCGGCCCCGGCGTAATCTCCAGCCCGCTGCAAGACGTTTGGTGGGGAAGTTCATCCTTCGGCTGCCGATTGGACCGACCAGAATCACCAGAAACCGAAGACACGCGCAGCGCGCCTAGGACCCTCGCACGCATTATTCCGCCGAATATTTAGAAATTCGCACGAACGGACTCGCGTTGAAACGCGGACTGTAGGCCGGGCGCTGCGACGTTGGGGGCACGACCAGATGTATCGCGCGTTGCAGCCGCTCCGGCTGGCAGGGCTTCGCCATGCATACCACGGCCCCGAGGAGACGGCCCGCAGAATAATCGGAGGGCAGCGCTGACCGCGTGAGCAGAATGACCGGAATGTGCCGCAGACGTTCGTTCGTCTTAACGATGGCGCAAAGATCCTGGCCGGAAATTTCGCCGCACTCGACTTCAGCGAGGACCACGTCGGGTGTCTCACTGCGTAGAATGTCGAGGGCTTGCTGCGTGGTCGAGACAAAGACAACATGATAGCCGTCTTGCTGGAGCAGGTCGCGCATGGTGCTGGCCATGCGCGGATCGGATTCCACCGCCAGCACCCGCACTTGGTTCGGAAACGGTGTGGATGCCCAAGGGCTCGAGCCGTTCTTAACGTTCTCGGGCTGGAATTGTATGGCGAGGGCGTAGAGGGAGTCGGGCATCAGCGTGCTGCGAATGACTTTTGCTTTCCGGGACGTGTTGATGGCTGTGGGCGTATTGGAAAAGGGGAACGTCACCAGGAGCGACTGGCCGACCCAGTGGCCATCGCGCGACGTCGATAAGAGCAGACCGTCGCGCGAAGCGTCTACGCTGTTGCCAAGGTCTTCAAATGTCTCGGCTCTTTCAATCCCGCCGCGGATGTGAACCGGAACGACAATCTTGGCGCGCTTGCGGCGCCGCCGTTCGGCACCTGATGCGGCGGGACGTTTTGCAGACGACACGACTTCTACACCAGCCGGCATTTCTGAGCTCATGAGCACTAACCCCTCAGCAGCTTCCCGACACCTAAGAGGAAGCTTAGCGTCCGTGTGAGAAATCGGTAATGTAAATGCGCAGTGGCAATGGCTGCGCTGATTCTAGACCGCTTACCGCGCGGCTCAGGCTGGGCCCTCTTCAGACATCGGCCCCATCAGACAGACTCTTTAGTGCCACCGGCAATTCCAGTTCCGCGCAGACAAGGAGTGCGAGCGGACTGTTTTTTAACTGTCTCTTCGGTTGGCCGGGCCGTCGACTCGTTCTTGGTCGCATGTGGACAGTTCGCCGGGTTGTATTGTTGATTCTTGACTATCCAGCGAGCAAGCCCGTAAAAAAACATCTGCTTCGGGGCAGACAGTTGGCTTCACTCGGTTTCTTCGCGGGAGTTGCTAGCGGTAGGCCTTCCACATATCGTCGATAAACGTGTACTGGGGAAATTCTCCTTGCAGCCAAAATTGGGTTTGGCCCTGGCGCTCCCAGTTCTGGCTGTAGTCGAAGCCGGATTGCGCCTTGATTTCGGCAACGGCCTGAGTATCGTCTTCGGTCATCCAACGATCCACGTAGTCAAAGAACGCCGGATAATTCCAAACGCTTTCCGCATGGAGGAGATGGATCGCGAGCGCCTCACCCACCCACGAGACGGACGTACAGCACCTTCGGTACGCCTCCCCTAATTGCTCGTTGCCGTTTATTAACGGCCAATTGGCGGGTTGCAGTTGCTCGTACGGACCGTATAGGCCGGCGCTGACGGGCTGGCCGTTGGTGGTTACACCGTAGTGGCCTCCATAAATCACTTTTGCGCCTTGCCACGCCTGCGTGTAGGTCCCGGGGGGAGGGAGTTGGTTGACGTAGACCGTTTGCATATCCTCACCGAACTTGTTGGGGAACGACGCCGACACGTTTTTCATGGCGTCGTTGTTCAGCAAGATTCCCGCGAAGATGATCGGCAATTTTCTGCCGCTGCGATGGCCCCCGAACGCCGGCCATCCGTAACCAGCCTGCACGCAGCCGTATAAATCGATGCCATATTGCACGAAGTAGTTCGTGAGGTTGACTTTTTGTCCGGCGGGGAAATTCAGCATCAGCAGGAGAGGCGCATACGAGTCGGCGAAGGCAACGTGCTGGCCGTAACTGGGCATGTACTCGGCCGGCGCGTCGAAGAGGAACGCGTTCGTATCGATCCACGGTCTGCGATACCAGCTCTCGAATTGCGCGAGTGTCGGCGTGCCCGATGGATTGGGTGGCGCGAGCGACGGCAACCGATTTCTCTTTAATGAATCGGCGTGATACATGGTTTGACTTCGGTCACAGTACGACGGCCGGAAGGCGTCCGCAGAAGCCGGAGCTGTCAGAACCGTGAGCACGGAGACCATCCTCACCGGGCTCGCGCTCATGTCGGAGGCGCGCATCACTTCCGGAAGCGAGTGAATCTGAGAAAGGCTGATGGAGGAGACCAGCGCGTCGCCAGGCTTCAGTGCCAGCGGCGGATAGGCTCGCAAAGACGCATCAAACCACCACGATTGGTCTGTCCCGTCATTGAGTCTGGAATCGAAACCGCTCTTGCCATTTGCGGTGGGCAGGTTCAGCACTGATCCATTCAAATAGGGCGATGAAGTTGTCGGAGCAGGGTCGATGGCTGTAATGGTGACCGGGCCCACAACATAGTAATCGCCGGTAACGAACTGTCCCACCGGGACGGGCTGGCTGAAAGTCCATGTGATGCCATCTTTGGTGATGGAAGACGCGGTTCCGGGTGGAGGCGGAGGCGCGGTGACCGTTATCGTCGCATGGGCGGACTTCGAGCTATCTGCCACGCTGGTGGCGGCGACACTGTAGGTGCCCGCAGCGCTCCCTGCGGTGTACATCCCGGTCGAAGAGATCGTCCCTCCGGAAGCCGACCAAGTGACGCCGGTGTTCGACGTTCCAGTGACCTTGGCAGAGAACTGCTGCATGCTCCCGGTCTGCACCGACGCAGAGCCGGGGTCGATGGTGACGGCCACGGCCGGAGTGCTGGGATTTGATGGCTTGGAGCCGGCGGAGCCTGTACAACTGGCAAGGCCCAGTGTCGCCAGCAAAACGCAGAGGAGACCCTGCGTGATCCAAGATGGATGCGGATTCTCCGTTTGACGGGCCGCCGCGTTATTTGAAGCGAGCAAGGGTTCCCAAGCATCCATGGACTCAGCCTCAGGCGCACAGGCTAGCGTCCCGGCGCTTCCAGCGTCTACTGACCTGAGGGACGGATTTGGCACAGTCGCAATTCCTGCAGGACGAAAATGCACCTATTCGGGTTCTACTACTGGCGCTCACTTGACTTGGCGGAAATTGGCGTAGAATAAAGGCATGGCCCGAAAACCTGCAGAACCGGTCGAGGTGGGTTGTCCGTGCTGCCAGGCCAAGCTCACGATTGATCGGGAGCTAGGCGTCGTCCTTTCGCACATACCGCCCCCCAGAGCAGCGCCCGATGTGGATTTGGACGACACCGCACGGCTGCTGCGTGAGCAGGCTGAGCGCGTCGAAGCGAAATTCCGGCAATCGGTCGAGGCCGAGAAGATGAAAGAAGACGTCCTCGCGAAGAAATTCGCGGAAGGGTTGAGGAAGGCCAAGGACCAGCCTGTCGAGAAGCCGTTCCGCGATTTCGACCTCGACTGACCCCGCAAGTGCGATTCCTCTTTTTTCAGCCTCCTGTTTGGCCTAGAGCGCTGCCGCAGTCGAGCCTTGCCGGCACGGGCTCGGCGCGCCGTTCCCCTGCGAGCGTTCTCCTGCTTATTCTGGCAACAGTCGCGACACTGCCATGGCCGGCACATGCTAAGCCCGGGCAGAAGCCTAAATCGCCGCGGCCGCGACAACTCGATTCGGGGATTACCTGGCAACGCGATCCGGTCACTGGCGAACTGCATGCTGTTCCCGCGGCGGCCGGTCCGAGCTCGAACGATCGTGGCCCGAATCCCGAGCGGCCGGCGATTCGGGTGACCACACAGATGGTCCCGGTGACTTGCTGGGTGTTTGGTGCCGATGGCGCGAGTTTGAGCGGTCTGACGCGGGAAGATTTCCGCCTCTTCGATGAGGGCGTCGAGCAGAAGATTTCTTATTTTGACGCATCGACCGAGCCGGCCAGCGTGGCGCTGGTGATTGACGCGAGCCCGAGCGTGTTTCGAGAATCGGGCGAGATGAAGCAGGCGGCAAAGGCGCTGGTCGAGAATTTGGCGCCGTCCGATGAAGTTGCGGTTGTCGATTTTTCCGCGCATGCCTACCTTCTGCTGCCCTTTTCGCATGATCGCGATCTGCTCGACCGGGCGATTGGCCGGGTGGATGTGCGCGGGCTTTTCAGCGATGCCGGCGGTACGAATATCTATGAGGCTGTGCATCTGACCGCGCGGCAGTTGTTCGAGGGCCGCACGGGGCGGAAAGCAATTGTGTTGCTCACCGATGGGCAGGATAGCGGACTCGGACTGACGCTCGACCCCTCGAGCGCATCGCTGAAACCCGGCGAGCCGCGCGACCGGCTCACTTTCGATGACGTAACCCGAGCGCTCGCCGCCGAGGACATCCAGGTTTTCGCCGTCTCGACGCAGAATCGGCCGAAGGTCATGACGCAAGAATGGCTCGCGGCGCACAGAACCCAGACGCTCGTCCATTCGCAGGCACGCGAGCTAGGCATCCCGGCGTACACGCTGTACCTGGCAGAGCTGGTGCGGCGCTCCGGAGGCCAGCTTTATTTTCTGCGCGAGGCGGAGACGCTGGCGGACACTTATCGCCGGATCGCGGCGAGTATTGGGACGGAGTACACGCTGGGGTACTACCCTTCGGCTGATGCCAGTGGAATGAGGAAGCAGGGATGGCGTTCGCTGCGTGTGGAAGTGGTCGGGCACGGGGGGATGCGCGTGGTTCACCGCGCCGCGTATTACGTTCCCGGAGGTTTGTGAAGGGCATAAGGATCGTTGTCTCCCTTCTGAGAACCTGCCAGCGGAGCACGTCGGATTCGTTTCCGGAGAAGCGCTTCGGTGAGATCCTTCGCTCCGCTCAGGATGACAATTCAAGGCGCGCGGCCGTCAAGGTCATGGGTTTGTGCGGGCTGGTGGTGGTGAGAGTGGGCCGGCCTTCAGGCTGCATATCATGTGTGATTTAATCGAGGAGCATGTTCCGTCGCAAGAAATTCCGGATGAAGTTGCCGTCGCGGACGCTGGTGCTGGGCGAACGCACGCTCATTATGGGCGTCCTGAATGTCACGCCAGACAGTTTTTCCGACGCCGGCCGTTTTCTCGATCCCCAGACAGCGATCGATCATGCGTTCGAGATGGAACGCGCCGGAGCCGACGTCCTCGACATTGGCGGCGAATCCACTCGGCCCGGCTCGCTGGGAATTTCAGCGGAGGAAGAACTGGCGCGGGTTGTGCCTGTGCTGGAAGGGCTGCGCGGGCGGCTGAAGATTCCCATCTCGATTGACACGCAGAAGGCAAGTGTGGCGGAAGTCGCGGTGCAGCTCGGCGCGGAGATTCTAAACGACGTGACGGCGCTGCGAGCCGGCCCAATGCTGGCGGAAATCGCGCGACGCCATCGCCTGCCGATGATCCTAATGCACATGCGCGGCGAGCCGCGCACGATGCAGAAGAAACCCTTCGCGCGCGACGTCCTAAAGGATGTTACGAAGGGCTTGCGCGCGGCCTTAGGTCGCGCAAAGAGAGCAGGGCTGTCCGCGAAGCAGATCATCCTCGATCCGGGGATTGGTTTCGGGAAGAGTTACGCGCAGAATTTCGAGCTTGTCGCTCGATTGCCGGAGTTGGCGCGCCTCGGCTGCCCGCTTCTGATTGGCACTTCGCGGAAAGGCTTTCTCGGCCATGCACTAGGCGGCGCGCCGGAAGATAAGCGCATTTGGGGTACCGCCGCGACGCTGACGGCCAGTATCTTGGGCGGCGCCCACATTGTTCGCGTCCACGACGTGTCCGAGATGGTTCAGGTGGCTCGCGTCGCCGACCGTATCCTCAATCCGGAAGGCAACGACGCAAGGTGAAGCTGTTCCTAGCTCCCGGGTCTTCGACTTCGGATATAATCCGCTGCGCTCTTAGGAGATTCTCGATGTCTCTCGAAAAGGCCATCCTGCCTGCTTCGCTCTCCCTTTGCTTGATTTTCACCGCGCTTTCAGCCGGGGCACAAATTCCGCCGGTGCAGAACGACAAACTGGGGCCGAAGCCGCCGCAAGGCACGGGCGGGTGCTCGGTCGAGAAATCGTGCGCGGAAGTGGCGCCGGACGTCATCAAGAGCGCAGAAGGGGTCTCGCCGCTGGCGGAGAACCTGCGATATCTCACGGACACGATTGGGGGCCGGGTAAGCGGCTCGGCCGCGGCGGATAAGGCCGTCGGGTGGGCCGTGGAGGCGTTTCGCCATGCAGGCGTGGACGAGGTGCACACGGAGAAATTCACGATCCCGGTGGGGTGGAGTGAAGGAAAAACTCGAGTCGAAGTGCTCGCGCCCACGCCTTTTCCGGTGCGGCTGGTTTCGACGGGCTGGTCGCCCGCTACTCTGGAGGAGGGAATCACAGCGGACGTCGTTGATGTCGGCGTGGGCGATGAAGCAGCATTCGGGAAGGCCGGCGCGGTGGTGAAAGGCTCAATCGTTCTGGTGCATACGAACCTGCTGATCACCCTCGAAGATCTGTTCAGCGAGTACTTGAATCAGCCCGCGATTCTTGACCGCGCGGTGAAGTCCGGAGCGGCAGCGGTCTTTTGGATGTCCTCACGGCCCAATCTGCTGCTCTATCGCCACAATCTCTCCCTCGGTGGCGAACTGGAGGCGCTGCCGCAAGCGATCGTGGCGCGAGAAGATGCCCTGCGCCTGGCGCGATTCCTCGCGGCGGGCCAAAACGTGCGGGTGCATTTCGAGATGCCGAACCATATCGCCGGGCCAGTGCCGTCGGAGAACGTTATTGCCGAAATTCGCGGGCGGGAGAAGCCCGATGAGTTCGTGATCCTGGGAGCGCATCTTGATTCCTGGGAACTGGGGACGGGCGCGCTCGACAACGGCTGCAACGCGGCGATGGTGATTGATGCGGCCCGCGCGATTCATTCCTCCGGTGTTGTGCCACGCCGCTCGATTCGCTTCGCACTCTTCACCGGCGAAGAGCAGGGGATGCTGGGCTCGTGGGCTTATGCCAGGGCGCATCGCAATGAGCTCGATAAGATGACGGCAGCGATCGTTTTCGATGACGGCGTTGGCCGCGTGACCGGCTATTCCCTCAGCGGGCGCAAGGATATCGCGGCAGCGGTGCGCGACGCCCTCTCCCCCGCGCAATCCCTCGGCGCCAACGATCTCACGTTCGATGCCGACGTGGGCACCGACAACTTCGATTTTCTTCTCGAAGGCGTGCCGACCCTGGTCGCCAACCAGGAACCGGCGAACTACATGCTCAACTACCACGCGCAGTCGGACACCTACGACAAGGTGGATATCGGCGAGCTCAAGAAGCATGTAGCGATTGCCGCGGTGACAGCTTTCGGCATCGCCGACCGTCCGGAGAGGATCGGCCCGCGGCAATCCCGCACGGAAATTGAAGCGTTGATGAAGGAGAGTGGCCTCGAGCAACAACTGCAGCATGACGGGATGTGGCAGCTCTGGCAGAATGGCACTCGAGGCCGCGAGCCATAGGGCTTTCGCCTCCCCCGGGCGCGGCTGCTTTCCCGTAAGGGGCGGCAACCCCTAGAGATCACGTGCCACGGTGCCTGATAAACCATTCCCCGGGGCCCGAAGCTATCTTCGGAGTTATAATTTCCGGATATGGTTTGCCTACCAGGCACGCCGACACCGGGAGCGGGTCCTTTGCGACGTACTCCTGAGGCCACCGGCCGGGTCTTGGCGGTCGACTATGGCCGGAAGCGGATTGGGCTGGCGCTCTCGGACGAGCTCGGACTTACGGCACGGCCGCTCGAGACGATTGTACGCGCGAACCGCCGCGACGACATGCGCCGGCTGCGCCAGGTCGTGCGCCAACATGGTGTGCGGCGAGTCATCGTCGGCCACCCCTTGCACCTCGACGGCACTGCCGGGGCAATGGCCGCGGAGGCGACGCGATTCGCGGGGCGTTTGCGCAAGGAACTGGGTCTTGAGGTAGAGTCGGTCGACGAGCGGTTGACGAGTTGGGAGGCGGACGAGACCTTGCGTGAAACAAGGCAATCAACGAGGCGGGCAAGGAAGGCCTCCGATGATGTGGCCGCTGCGGTCATCCTTCGCGAATACTTGGAGCGAAAAAGCAACAACGGACCGGCCGAGGCGCCGGGAAGCGAGTAACCCGCGATGCGTCGGCTCGGCCTCCTCGTGCTTCTTGCCATCGCCGCTGCCGGCGGGTTCGCCGCTTGGCTCGACCCGAGGATCAACAAGCCTTACAGGGGCTACCACGAAAAAATGGTTTACGTGGACATCCCCCGGGGCACTTCCCGCTGGGCTGCAGCAGCGATTCTCCGCAAGAACGGCGTGGTGCGGAACCGGCTCGCCTTTGAAATCCTCAGCCAGTGGCACCGGCGGTATCCTCTTCAGGCCGGTGAATATCAGTTCGACCGCCCGATGAATGCGCGCGACGTTTTCTGGAGGATGGCTCAAGGGAAAATCTTCGTCCATACCGTGACGGTGCGCGAAGGCTGGACGATTTTCGACATCGCCGACGAGGTGGAAAGGCAAGGGCTGTGCCGTCGGGAAGATTTTCTTCGCGCCGCGAAAGACACGTCGTTGATCGATGACCTTGCCCCCCACGCGCGCGACCTGGAGGGCTTCCTATTTCCTTCGACTTATGAATTCTCCCGGCATACCTCTCCTGAGCAGATTGCTGCGGCCATGGTCCGGCAGTTCCGAGCCGTTTGGGGAACGATCGATGCGTCGGGGAATAACGTTTTCAATAACGGGCTGAATCTCGAGCAAGTGGTGGCAATGGCGTCGCTGGTGGAACGGGAAACAGCGCGACCCACCGAAAAGCCCCTCGTTGCGAGTGTCTTTTACAACCGGCTCGAGCGCGGCTCCCCGCTGCAGTGCGATCCCACCGTGCAATACGCTCTCGTGCTCGGGGGCAAGCCGGTGCATAGCGTTGGCCATGCGGACCTGGCGGTGGATTCGCCGTACAATACGTACCGGCATGCGGGTCTTCCGCCCGGGGCGATTGCGAATCCGGGCGAATTATCCTTACGGGCCGCGGTCGATCCAGCGCATACGGACTATCTCTTTTTCGTAGCGGACGACGAAGGCGGTCATTTCTTCAGCCGGACACTCGCGGAGCACAACCGCAACATCGCGCGCTATCGCCACCGGCTGGAAGAAGACGCGGGATCGTCCGACCCGCCACCCGCAAACATGAGGCATCGGAGAAGCTCTTGACGCAAGCCAAGGCCGTCACCAAGAAAGATCGAATCCTGGAAGCCGCCCGTTCGCTTCGGAAAGAGCGCTACACGCCCGCGGAAATCGAGCAGATCCGCCGGCAACTCATTGCGCATCTCGGCGCGGAAGGAAAAACTGCGCCGGATTACATCGCGAGCGTGCTTGCCGAGGCGGGCCTGCGCGTGGTGCTTTCTGCCCACACGGATGCGGTCGGGCGCTACGAAGAGGAATTCCAGGACCTGCTGCATTTCTCGACGCTCGAAGAAGCGGAGATGTGCATCGTGCGGCTGGATGAGCTGCTGCGGAAATTTCAGGCCGAAGGCGAACGCGCCGCCATCGAGCGGGTGCGGGAAGTCGCTCTTCTGGGCAGGCGCCGCGCGGAGATGATCTCGCACAACCACAAAGTGGACGCCGCGAAGCGCGCCGAGAAAGAAGAAATCGCCCACTGGTTCGCAATCTGGCTCGAAACGCCAGACACTTTCTTCGACTGGCTTGAGGTGCGCCGGCAGTCCCCCGACTTCGTTCAGCGGTTCGGCGAGCGATCGGCTGAAGAGGTCTAGGTTGTTCTTGCTCGAAGTGGAGCCACTCGACCTCGGTCAGGATGTGAAGGCGATCGGACTCGAGCTCGTCGAGCCTGATGCGGACCGCGAACCGGTTCGAGGCAAGCCGGCGGCTCGAATTTGGAGCCGGGTACTCCCGGCAGTGGCCGCAATGGAACCCTGGGGCCTCGATTTCTTCAGCCACCTGGACCGGGTCCGTGGCTATTGCCAGTCCCACCAGATCGCCTATCGGGAAGGTTCGGCGCGCTCAATCGTTATCACCGCCCCCAAGCCGGAAACCCTCGAAGGATTGTTCGAGCGCTTCGAAACAGAGACTTTCGGCGCACGCGCTGGCGGGCCGGTGGCCTCAGGCGATGCCGCACTCGAGGGTGAGCTGGCGCAACGCGGCGTGGACGCGTACCATGCTGCCTTCCCTAATTATTACTTCTGCGCGGTTTGTAACTTCGAAGACGGTTCTCTGGTGCTGCTGTCCGCTAGCCTGTGGGCAAGCGAGGTAATCCGGCGTATCCGCCCTGTTCTTAGCGATTTAGGCGTACAAGTACAGCTGCCCGTCTAGCCAGTTTCGCCCTGTGCCTGAGTGAACAACTTGGTACAGACGTACCATTTCCCCCACCATTAGTTCTAGTACACAATTCCAGGGAGTGTTGGAGAAACCTCAGTGAGTGGTCCGACGATGGCCAGCGAAACAATGATACCCACAGCCCGAACTTTCGTCCGCAGCCTGAATGTGCTGCTGAAATACGCCCGTCTCTACGGACTGGAGCACGCCCGCACGGCTGGCCAGTTGGATTCCGCTTGGTCGGAACTGGTCGAAGCCGTATCCGCAACGGGCGATAGCGGATTACTGTTGGGAGCAGCGGGATCTCAGCTTCTCCTCGACGGCGTCCCTTTGGAAACCACTCCGGCGGAACGCAGCTTCGCCGACCTGCTCAGCACTGCGGGAGTAGCCAGCATTTGCTTTGGGCGAAGATCAACGCGCGAAGAATTCCGGAAATTCGTCAGGGCCTTTCTCGAGCCCGGAGCGAAGTCGGCTGGACTTGCGGAGCGCCTGCAAGACATGCTCGGCAAGAGTGATTCCGGGATTCGCGTGAATGAAATCCGCTTTGTAGCGGAAGACGCTGCGTTCGCCGATGCCCGCGTAGCCGCGCAGATCACTGCGCGTACGCTCGGCGCGGACGCCGAGCAAATGAAGGAATGGTTCAGCAGTCCGGAGAAAATGATTCAACTGATCGCCGCTGCGGAAGGAGCAACGCATGTCGGCAGCGGGGGAGGAGGAACTGGAGCTGGCACCGGAGTCGGAGCCGGCGCCGGGCCTGGCGCAGGCCCCGGTGCAGGCACTGCGGCTGGACTAGCCGCTGGTTTGGGAACAGGTTCGGGTTCGGGAGCAGGCATAGGCACAGGAGTTGGAGGAGGTTCCGGCACAGGGATGGGAATCGGATTCTCCGGCGGAAGTGGTTCGCTTAGCGAAAACGACATGATGAGCCTGCTGCGGCTGCTAGGGCAGTTCGGCGAAGCTACTCACCAGAAAACTCAGCCGCTCGATGCCCAGACCTGGCAGCAGAAGCTCGGAGCCCTCCCATCTTCGGCCCAGGTCACGCTGTGCCAGGCGCTCGCGACAGTGGCAGCGACGGCGCCGAATACGAAGGTGGACGAAGCGATGCTGATGCGGCTGGCCGAAGACCTGGCTATCCGCTTCGCGCTCGATCGTTTCCAGCGCGGCGAGGTCCGCGTCAACGCCGTGCGCCAACTGCTCGAAAAGATGAACAGCGAGCTCGATACGCTGCGAAAGCTCTTGAAGGCCCGCGAAGAAAAGTTGGCAGGCGCCGGGCTGAACGTCGAATCGCACGCCGACATTCTGGACCGGCAGTTCTGGGCGTCGGTGCCGGAATCGGGCAAACGGCGCGTGCTCCTTTCGGGCGAAGCCTGGTGCATCCCGCCGCGCAACGTCCAGCAATATGTCGAGGACTTGATGAAGCGCGGCGAGGCCGATGCCGCCGGAGACATTTTGTTGCGTTATGCCTCCTGCGTCCGCAACAAAGACGCCGAGGCGCGCCGGAAGGCTGCCATCGGACTGGGGCAATTGGCCGAGCTCTACAGCCGCGGCGCGAGCCAGCGGCTGCAGACCGCGATTCTCGAAATCGGGAAGCAGATGGAAGAAGAGCGCGAGCCGGAATTGCAGACCCTGCTCAGCGCCGCCTTTGTCCGCCTAAGCCAGGAAGCTGCGCAGCGGCGTTATTTCCTGGCCATGCAGCAAGCGCTCGATTCGTTGCGGAAGATCGAAGAATCCCGGCCGAACTGGGTGCAGAGCCTGCGTCCGCGCATCGGGGTGGAAACCCGTATTGCTGAATTCCTCGAAGAAGCTGTGAACGAGGACCGCGTCCCCGAGGGGATGATTGGAGTCCTGCAGCGCGTCCCGCAGTCGGCCAGCGAGCATCTGGCGGTGCGGCTCTCCCGCGCCATCCGGTGCGGTGAACGCGAGCGTCTGGTTGAGCTTGGCCGATCGCTCGGCAACCCCTGCGTCATCCATCTCCGCGAAGTCCTCAGGCGTGAACAGCCGTCGAAAGCAGTGGTGGTTGTCGGGTTGCTCAGCCGGCTGGACTCCTCCTCCATCGAGCAGCTCTTGCCCGCGCGGCTGGCTGAAGGAGGCCGCGCGCTGCATGACGCGGTGGTGCGTCAGCTCTCGACTGCGGGCGCTCCGGAGCGCGGCCGGTTGCTGGCGGGTGTCCTTGAACAGCTCGACGTTTCGGCCGTTTCACTGGCGATTGACGAAATCGGGATGTCCGGCGACGTGAGCACGGCGCCATTGCTCTTACGCCTGGCGGAAGGAGAAGTGCCGAACCTGACGTCCGAATTCCTGCGCGTGAAAGCGATCGAGGCGTTGGGAAGGTTGCACGCGCCGACGACTGCGACGAATTTGCGGCATTTCCTCGAAGCGCGGAAAACGTTTGGTTGGGCTTATCCCGACGAAATCCGCGTCGCCGCCGCGCAGGCGCTCGCCAAAGTCGATCCCGAGTGGCTGCACGCGTTCCTGCCGAAATCGGGCCTCGATCCGGACGTCCTGGCGTTGGCGCCTCTCGATCCCGTGCCGGGTCGGGACTTCGTCCGCCATCGTCGCTACCGCCGGATTCGCCTGCCGAAGGCAGTGCCCGCCGTGATCACCTCGGCGCGAGGGAAAATTTCTTCCGCGATCAACGTGCTCAGCCTCGAGGGTGGCCTGCTGAGCGGCGACCTCCAGCTGGCCGTAGGCACCGAGGCGACTCTCAAGATTCCGGCCGGACTTCGCTCGATCAATCTGCAAGCGGTGGTGCGCTTCGTGCGCTCCCACCAGGCCGGATTCGAACTGGTCGGCATGGGCCTCGAGGATCGCGCCAAGCTCCGCCGGCTACTCGTGTCCATTTCTGATTCTGGCGCTGACGCTGCCGGACATTAGCCTCCTCACCACGATTCCCCGCAAGAGCCTTGGGCCTGAAGCTGCATTGCTGGCAGCGGCGCGAGTTTCGGCCGGCAGTTCAGTTGAGCTGGAAGGCAGACGACGAAATGCGTTCGCGGACTCCGCGTCAAGCCATTGAAGAATGTAACCCTGGGGTAGATCGTCGCGCCATTTGTAATGTAACCAAAGACGCGCCGCCGTCGCGGCTGTGGGAAAGTGAAAATCCTGAAGGGATTTTCAAGTCCCGCC
>JBARRP010000096.1:0-6042 GCA_049644285.1 Candidatus Acidiferrales bacterium
GCGGTCGGGTCTACGAGTTCACCGCGGACAGTGGTTTTGACTAACGCGGGCAGCGTGACTCTCAACATCACAACGGCCATTGCGATCACAGGGAACAACGCCGCTGAGTTCGTCCTGGTTCCTTCGAGAACAACTTGCCCGGCCGGCGCGGGCCAGCTTCCGGCGAAAGCAAGTTGCACAATTGGAGTCACGTTTGCGCCCACCACGCTCGGCGCCAAGGGCGCCCAGGTCACCATCGCCGATGATGCTGCGGGCAGCCCGCACGCCGTCCCTCTGGCAGGCGTCGGCACGGCTCCTCCGACGCGCTCCGAATGACGGTTCTGACTGAACTAGCGCCAAGAAGAGCCGCTAGTTGCCGCGCATCCGCCGAGTTACGGAAATAATCGCGTCTTCGTCACTTCCTGCGTGAGCCACTCGCGGAGACCATGGATCTCTTGCACCCCTTACTGCATATGTAGATCCTGAGTGACGCCGCAGTGTTGAGAGACTGCAGGCCGCGACTCCCTGTGGAGTCGGCTAACCGAAAATGCGGTCCGCCTGGTCACTTTGGCGATTGTGCCCGAGTGACGGGGCACTCGGAAGTTATTCTGCCAGTTCTGCGAAGATCCGACCTCCGCGAACGCCGTTTCTGGATATTTTCCGAGTGCGCGACTCGTCGGATCTTGTACTAGTGTGGTAGGCCGACACGCGCCGCAAAAAAACTACCTTGCGGCTTGTGGCTGCGGGACCTTGTAGCCGTCGGTGAGGGTCTTCAGGAAAGAAACAAGTGCATCTTCCTCCTGGTCCGTCAGCTTAAGGTTGCCGAGTTGTCGTTTGTTGAGGTTGGCTGCGTCCTCGGGCGCTGGCCAGCAAATGACCTTTTCGCCGGGATCACCTGGCTCGCACTTGGGCAGAACATCCCGCGTGTTGTAAAAATGCACTACCTCTTTCAGGCTTTTGAAGTAGCCGTTGTGCATGTAGGCCTTCACAAATTCGGGCCTTGGACGCATGTCCACATTGCGCAAAGTGGCTACCTGGAACTTCGCGTCGAACTTCGGCGCGAGTTTGATCCACTCAGAATCAGGATTCAGTTGACCGCTATCGCTTCGCAGTGTGCGCAGGAAGGATCCGACTCCCATATCGACATACGCTCCTCCGGCGGGGTTGGGACTGTAGCCGCGTGGGTCGGGTCGACCCTCGTAGTAGATTTGTAATCCCTGATTTCTGGGGACGCCGAGATTACTTGCCGTAAAGTCCGTAAAGAGGGGCTCTTCCCCGGGCCCGCCATCGCGATGACACTCGTTGCATCGCGCCTTGCCGCGGAACAGCTCATAGCCCAATTTTTCCTGCGGCGTGAATTGGTCCTTTCCTGCCTGCGCGTAGTCATACTTCGACGTGAAGGGACTCACCTCTGGTGAGAACTCGTATGCGGAAATCGCTAGCCCGAGGCCGTCATATGCGTGGTCGGCCCGCGCTCGGTCTGCCACGCTGAGATGGACCGGGTACTGATCATTCGCGGATGGCGGCCCCGGAGTCGCACAGACCTTTTCGACGTCGGGAGGCCATTGAATGGTGAACGAGTCCGTCCCCCACACCGTCTCAAAGAGCTTGCGATAGGGTGCCTGGGAAAGGCGGTATGCAACACAAGCCGAATCAGGCAAGCCCATTTCTACCGGATTCGTCGGTGGTCCCTGTGCTTGTTCGGCGCTCGAGTTCTGCATGCGGTAGCCGCTCGCGCGCATATCCCAGAAATTCCCGCCGACAAAGTCACCCTGGAGTGCATTGTAGTGGAGCACCGGCGCAAAGGGCGCGTACATATAGCTCTGCGGCTTTCGATTGCTGAACCGCGTTCTCACCGATCCAGGATACGACACGGTCGTGAGATTCAAAGATTGAATCGGCCCGGTGAATCCCGTCTCTGGCATATGGCAGAAACTGCACGCCTCGTTCTGATTGACCGAGAGATGCTTGTCGAAGAGCAGTAACTTCCCCAGGGTGCGGACCTGCCCTTGGCGATCGAGCGCGGTGTGTTCCATCTGGCTGAGAGTGTCGGCCTCAATCCGATCGATGTCGGCAACGATCCTCGCCACATCCTGATCGAACGAGGGAGGCATCTGACCGCCGAGGTTGCTGGGTGACTTTGCTTCGCCGGAAATGGATGCGCCAGCCTGCGGTTTGCTTGCCGCTGAGATTAAGAGCGTGCCGAACGTGAGAAGACCGAATAGCGGTACGGCGAGATTTCGATTGCCCATGGGCTGCTCCTTCAGTGCTGTTTGAGCCTATGGCGAACAGATTGGAGGTGAGGTTAACACAATCATGAAAGGCCGAGGAACACTCCATAGTGCATGAGCGCGGCGCACGCGACTTCTTCGATGCCTTGGTCGCTCTCGGCGTTCTGGAGCAGTCCGGGGATGTGTACCACAACACGCCTGAGGCCGGCCTTTTTCTAGATCGGGCCAGGCCCTTCGTGATCGAATTGCCCATCTCTGGAAAGTGCTGTGTAGGTAGGTCATCGTGGCCGTGATAATTGGTGGCCCGGCATCACGATCCAAACTTCCCTTCGCACAATAACCGTTTCTCAATACACGACTTGTCCGTTTGCCGCCGACTACGCATTCGGGTGAATCCCGGGTTACACGGTCCTAGGGCTTGAACCTGACCGGAGCGCAACAGGACACCCAGCTCGCGAACGCTCGAGATCCGCCTCAAGGCATCGAGACCAGAGGGATTTCAATGAAACTGGCCTGGCCAGGCGCATGGTAGATACGCTGCACGGCCTTGCGATAATCCCCAGGCTTGGCCCAGAAGATGTTGGGCACGAAAGTCTGCGGATTGCGGTCATACAGCGGAAACCAGCTCGACTGGATCTGTACCATGATCCGATGACCCGGCAGGAAGACATGGTTTGCCGTCGGCAAGTTGAAGCGATAGAGCAGGGGCCTATCAGGTGTGAGAGGTTTGGCCCTTTCCAGGCTCTCGCGATAGCGGCCACGGAAGATGTCGGCGGAAACCATGAGCTGGTAACCACCTATCTCCCTCTGACTGGGCACTTCGTCGGGATAGACATCGATCAACTTGACCACCCAGTCGGAGTCCGTGCCGCTGGTTGAGGCGACGAGATTGGCAACTGGTTGTCCGCTGATCTTTAGCGGCGCGCTCAAGGGGTCGGAGACGAACGCCACGACATCCAGGCGGCCGGATGCCTCACGCTGATCGTCGACGAGCCACTGGGGCCAGGTCAGGCCATTGCTGTAGCCGATGGGTTGACTCGGGCGCGCGCGAAAGGGCACGGGCTTGGCGGGGTCGGACACGTATTCGTCGAAGGCCGCGTCGCCAGACGCTGGCGCGGTGAAGCCCAGCTTTAGACCTGCCGTGAGATAGAGGGGCGTTGGCCGGACGACGCAGCCGCTCGCGCAGCCGGAAGGCCAGGCGGGTAGCCGACGCCATGCGTTTGTGCCAGTTTCAAAGGCGGAGACCGGGGGTAGGTCCGCCTTTGGCGCGCCGTCTTTGAGATATTGATCCAAGAATGGACGAAGGATCTCTCGCTGAAAGTAGAGTGAGGTGTCGGAGTTGAATTTCAATGCACCGAGGGAGCTGCCATCATCGATCTCCTGACCGTGATGCCAGGGTCCCATGACCAGAAAAACCTTGTCGTTGTTTGTATCCTTCGGCTTGATCGCTTTGTAGACGGCGATGGCGCCGTAGATGTCCTCCTGGTCCCAAAGGCTGTGCACCAGCATAACCGGGACGTTCAGCGGCTGGGCGGCCAGAATCCGGTCGACAGCCTGATCGCGCCAGAATGCGTCGTAACTGGGATGCTCGAGAATCTTGCGCCAGAAGCCGATTTGCTCGAGGCCGTGGAGGCGGCCCAGCTCACCCGCCGAGCCTGCCGCCATGTATTCGTCGTAGTCGTCAAAGTGGCTGCTCCACCACTTTAGCTTGTTGTCTCGCGTGGCTTCCTGTTCGTAGATGTAGGGCATACCCTGTTGCCGAAAAGCACCGTTGTGGAACCAGTCGTCGCCCATCCAGCCGTCAACCATGGGGTTCATCGGTACAGACACTTTGAGTGCGGGATGCGGATTGACGAGCGCCATGAGGGGCGTGAAACCGTCGTAGGAGATGCCGAGAATGCCGATCTTGCCGTTACTCTCCGGGACGTTTTTTACCAGCCATTCGATGGTGTCGTAGGTGTCGGTGGCGTGATCGACGGGCGTGGAGTTCCAAGGTCCGTGCAGCGGCCGATTCATCACGTAGTCGCCCTCGGAGTCGTATTTGCCGCGCACATCCTGGACGACGCGGATGTAGCCACCTTGGACGATTACTTCGGTGGCGTTATCATAGCCGTGGAGGCTGGGTCCGAGGTGCGCACTGTGAATGTGACTGGTGAGGTCAGTGGCATTGTAGGGCGTGCGGGTGAGAAGCATGGGCGCGCTTTTGGCACCTCTGGGAACGAGGATGACGGTGTGCAGCTTTACCCCATCACGCATAGGGATCATCACGTCGCGCCTGATGTAGTCGAAGCTATCGGTAGCGGGTTGGAACTTGGAAGGTGTTTCGCTGGGCAAGTTGGGGTATGTCGCCGGGGTCTGCGCCGTTGCTAGTCGGACGAATAAACCGAGCGCCGATGCGAGCAAGGTCAACGTACGAACGTGGATCATAGGCTTCATTGAATTCGCGATTATATCCCTGAGCTATTTCGTACACCACTTTTTGACCCGTCCTGGCCGTCTGGCGCCGCTGCTTTCTCCCCGCCTTTGACGTGCGGAAGAGATCCATGGGTGGCTGAGGTCAACGGGATCATTGCGGTGGTGAACCCGTATCGCGGAGAAGAACGACGTCGGAGTCGATGTGTCCGTGGAGCACACCAAGTGTCATGCCGTCAGGTCCCGGAAGAACTTCCTGGCTGAGTTGTATGCGGGGAGCTCGCTCGCCTTGCATCTACCTATTCTCTCGGTTCTGTGCGGCCCTGCAATCTGGTTGCGCGAGTTTGCCTCTTGGCAATGTCTTCTTTTCTTCGCTAACCCTCATAAGGTCGGCGAGAGTCAAAGAGGAATCGCGGTGCCTTCCCAACCCCACCCGTCCGTTCCGACAGTTGGTTCCCGGTTCTCGCCGGGTCCGAGCTACATCACCATAACCTCGCATTTTGTTATGAATGTAGAGACACATCCGCAAACGCGGTTTGAGGATAAGCCCTCAATCGGCTAGCTTCAATTTCCCGAGATACTCGGCGTAAGCGAATTTGACCTTTGCCGGGTCTGCAGGTGTTGCGGCCATCAGCGGCCCAACGAACTGGTCCATGGCTTTGTCGATCGCCTCGAACTGCGCGGGGTTCGTTTTTGAGAGGGCGGTGGCTCCGCCATAATCCTCCGCTTTGTCCCAGACCCTTTCTAAAACCTTGGCAACCTGGGCTGCCGTGGCGTGGTCACCCTTCTGAAACGCCGCATATGCCAGCTGAGCCAAGGCACGATAGGGCCCCATCTTCGTGTTATCCACCCCGGCCATTTGCGACGCATGTTTTTCCTGTGCGAAACCTGCACCAACTATGGGTCCGACCAAAAACAAACCAAGCGCTAGGGCCAGCGATGACCCTCTGATCTTATGCGTCACTTTCTCCTCCTTTCCCTCGCGCACGTTTAAAAGATGGTGACAACATAGAAGCCGGAAATTGCTCACAAATTTTACACTTAGGGTTTTGATAGCACAGCTTACCGGCTGGTCGGCGAGAAAAAAGCATTTGAGGTGCTTGAGAATTCAACGGTGAATGCTGCATCCGTGCCACACCGAATGGGTGCATCCCGAACACATCGGTGGGCGTTCAGTTGGTTCCCGCTTCCCGCCGAGTCCGAGTTACTCGGAGGCGTCCTTTTTCGGTCGGGAGAGTAGGCGCTGGAGGTATTTGGCGTGCTTTCGCCTCGCCGGGCGCGGTCGGAATGGGACTGGAGACATATATAAGGATGTGACGCCCTTAGACTTACTCAAAACAGCTCGATTTTGCCGCTCCTCGAAATTCCCAAAGCCCTGTCTGCTCAATATGTTCGCTTAATTCGTTTTGTATTTTTGGCT
>JBARRP010000097.1:0-76894 GCA_049644285.1 Candidatus Acidiferrales bacterium
CTGGAGATGGCAAAGCACAAGACCTTTACCGTGGCCACGGATGTGAAAGTCTATTTCTGTGATCCGCAAAGCCCTTGGCAGCGTGGCTCGAACGAAAACACTAATGGGCTATTACGACAATACTTCCCGAAGAAAACAGACCTGTCCGGCCACACCCAGTCGGATCTGGACAAAGTGGCACTGCGCTTAAATCAACGCCCGAGAAAAACCTTAGGCTTTCAGACTCCTGCGAGTAGACTTCGAGCAACTGTTGCGTCGACCCATTGAGACCACCACGCTAATCGGAAACTGACCCACTACCGGGAATCGGGCAACAGGCGAGTTCAACTGTGGTGATTTCTTCGGGCACCATCAAGATCGGGAGCGGGACGCTCCGGGCTCTCACGCTTCATTGCTCGTGCGCGCGACGGCGGGGCAGGAGGAGGTAGGCGACCGGGCCGAGCAGAAGGGCAACAGGCCCCCAGCGCAGCGCGAAGCGGTCACTTCCCAGCAGCGCCACGCCGCTCATCAGCAGCGGCGCCCCAACAACGTACAGCAATCCCAGGCGGCCTCCGGGAATGCGAAAGGACCGGGGAAGGTCCGGGCGCTTGCGCCGGAGCCGCCAGGCCGCGAGAAACGTGAGCACGGAGGTGGCAATCCGGAGCCAGATGTACACAGTGATAAGCCGGGTGAGGGTTTGAACGGCAAACAGGCCATACACGATGGCGGAAGCAGAAATGGCCAGCCAGGGAGTTCCGAAGCGTGCGTGCAGCCGCGTGAGCGCGGCGGGGAGGTAGCCGTCCTCGGCCATAGCAAAGGGCATACGCGTGCTGGTAAGCATAGTGCTGTTCAAGATCGCCAGGCTGGTGATCATGGCCGCGAGCGCCATCCAGCTTCCCAGCCACGCGCCGCCGATGGCGCGGGCGGCATCCGCAAAATAGCTCGTTTTCCATTCCTGCCAGTTGCCCAGCGACGCCAGCGAACAGAACGTGGGAAGGAAATAGGTGGCCATCGAAAGCGGCACGACCAGGGCCAGCGCGCGTGGATAACTCCGCTGCGGATTCTCCACTTCTTCGGCGACGCTGGAGACTTGTTCGTAACCGGAATAGGCCCACAGTCCCAAGGCCAAGCCCACTCCAAAAACTTCAAAAAGGGGGCGATGAGGAGGGACGAGCGGAGAAAAAGGGTTATGCCGCCACTTGGAAACGGACACTGCGCACAACACGACCACCGGAATCAAAACGAAGACTTCCATCACGGTGGCAAGCTTTCCCACCAATTGAATGCCGCGGATATTCACGGCGGCAACTACGCCAATCACTGTGACAGAAACAACGTAGTGCACTGCGCCGGTGATTCCCGGAAAATAAAAGCGTAGATAGTCGGTAAAGAGCACAGCGTACGCGCTGCAGAGCACAAACCCCGCGCTCCAGTTCCACCAGCCGGCCAGAAATCCCCAGAAATCTCCGAACGCGGCACGCACCCAGCGGTAAAAGCCACCTTCGACCGGCATTGCCGTAGTGAGCTCGGCAGCCACCAGCGACATCGGAATGCACCAGAAGAAGGGCAAGATCAAATGGTAGAGGAGCGCCATGCCCGGGCCGGCGGCGGAAACCTCGGCCTCGAGACCAAACGGGCCGCCCGTCGTGTAGGAATACATGACGAAGACGAGATAGAAGAAGGTCGCCTTCGCGGCGGGCGGCCGAGTCATCCGTCGATCGTCCTAGCCGGGATGCGCCTGCGTTTGATTGCTTCGCGTGCCCTTATCATCGCTGCAGGTGCTGCATGCCGCCTACAGCGGCGGCCATGGGAGAAAAGACGCTCCGGCGTTTGCGGGTGCGGACAACATCCAAGGGAGAAGCCGTCAAACGCCAGCAATGGGAACAATCCACGTCTTGATCCCTTGCTCTCCCAACAGGCGGCCAAAAACCCTTCGTAGGGACCCAGCTTCGTGCCAGAGGTTAATGCCATCGCTGGGCTGGATTATACAGTCTATGATGGAAGCAACGCAGTAGCTGTCCATACTCCCTCCCTGATTCGAGTCCGTCAAATAGGTGTGCCGCCCACCTTTTGAGTCCTTGAAATGGTTACGTGTACGTTGGGACAGATCGACCGCTCGAAGCTAATTGCGCACCATAACGCCAGAGGGAGACGCCGATTGGGTCGGCGGGGACTGGAATTTACTCGGCGGACGTTCGGATGGTGCCGAGGGGCAGAATCGAACTGCCTACGCCGGCCTTTTCAGGGCCGCGCTCTACCGGTGAGCTACCTCGGCACCGGGTGAAACCAAGATTCTACGGGGAAACAGAAAAACAGAAAAGAGGAAATCGAAAAGCGAAAATGTGAGATCGGCCGGTCCGGCAAAGTTGAAAGCCTGAAACCTGCCAACTATTTCAGCGATTCGTCAAACTCACGCATCCAATCCTTCTTTTTGAGGACTTCGCGGGGCTTCGAGCCATCGGCCGGCCCGACGATGCCGTCCTTCTCCATCAAGTCAATCAGGCGAGCGGCGCGGCCGTATCCGATGCGCAGGCGGCGCTGCAGAGTGGAAGTAGAGGCGCGGCCCATCTCGCAAACGACGCGCACGGCGTCCTGGTAGAGATCATCGTCCACGTCCTCACCAGGTTCTTCCGGCCCGCCGGCAGCGATCTCGCCTTTCGGTGGCTTGAGCAGCTCCTGGTTGTAAATCGCTTTGGCTTGCTCGCGCCAGAAATCGCACACCGAGGTGATCTCTTGTTCGGTGACGAGCGGGCCGTGAATGCGATGGAGGCGCGAAGAGCCCGCGGGAAGAAAGAGCATGTCGCCATTGCCAAGCAGCGACTCCGAACCGTTTGCATCGAGAATGGTGCGCGAATCCACTTTGCTGGCCACGCGGAAGGAAACGCGCGCCGGAAAATTCGCTTTGATCAGGCCGGTGATCACATCCACTGAGGGGCGCTGGGTGGCCAGGATCAGGTGAATGCCGACGGCGCGCGCCATCTGGGCGAGCCGCGTGATGGATTCCTCGACGCCGTTCGTATCCACCATCATCAGGTCAGCCAGTTCGTCAATGATGATCACGAGATAGGGAAGCGGCTTGTGCTCCTGATCGTCCGATTCATCGAAGAGCGAGAGCGAATGACCTTTTTCGAATGTGCGATTGTACTGGTCGATGTTGCGCACGCCCCGCTGCGCCAGGAGTTTCAGACGGCGCTCCATCTCCCGGGTGGCGTTGCGCAGGACATTCGACGCCACTTTCGGATCGGTGACCACCGGAGTGAACAGGTGCGGGATGTCTTCGTAGAGGCCGAGCTCAAGCCGCTTCGGGTCCACCAGCACGAGTTTCAATTCATCGGGCGTGGTCTTATAGAGCATGGCCATGATCATGGAATTGATGAACACGCTCTTGCCCGTCCCGGTGGCGCCCGCGATCAGCAGATGGGGCATCTGGGCGAGATCCACCGCGCGAATCCGGCCAATCAGATCTTTGCCAAGTGGAACCGTCAGCTTCGACGTCGAGTGCACGAATTCGGGCGATTCGATTACTTCGCGCAGGACGATGGTTTCACGCTGTGGATTCGGGACTTCGATTCCAACCGTCGATTTGCCAGGGATGCGTTCGATCAGAATGGATTCGGCGCGCAGGGCCAGACAGAGGTCATCGGCCAGACTGGTGATGCGGCTGTACTTGATTCCCGCTTCGGGCTTGAATTCATAGGTGGTGACCACCGGACCAGGATTGATCTGCGTGATGTGACCCTTGACTTCGAATTCTTCACTCTTTTGCTCGATGGCCCGGGCGTAGCCTTTTAACTCCATTTCCTCCATCTTCTCGCCGGGCTCAGCCAGCCGCAGCAAGCTCGGAGACGGCAAGCGAAAACTCGTCTTGCCCTTCGCGATCTTGGGCTCGGGGCCGCTCTTTTTTGCCGGAATTGCGTCGTCCGGATCATGAAACTTTATCACGGCAGAAGCGCGACGCGGTTCGTTCTCGAGTTCGTTTTCTTCCTCGTCCTCGTTCACATCGGCTTCGAGTCCTGCGATGGATTGGAACGGGGCGGGAGGTCGGCCGGCAAACTTGATTTCCTCAACGCGTTTTCGCAGGCGCTCGGCTTCGCGCGCCTCACGGAACTTTTTCCAGCGCGCGAACAGTTTCCCGATCATTCCTTCGGAGGTCATCGGCCGGCCCAACCATGCAGCCGCCGCAGAGAAGGTGAAGGGAGTAGTCAGAAGAAGCGCCGCCAAAGCGCAAGCCAGCGCCACCAAGTTCGCTCCCACCGGATTCAAGGCCCCGAGCAAGGTCGAGGCGCCGAGAGTGCCCAGCAGGCCGCCCGCAGGCAAAGCACCGCGAACTTCGGGGAAATGGAGCAACGTCATCTCGGCGGGAACCGAAAAAAGCATCAGCGCGAAGCCGATCAGCTTTGCCGTCAGGCCTTCGATCGGCCGGCTGCGGAACCACTTGAGCGCCGCCAGAATCATCGCGATCGGAAAGAGAAACGCAGCAAAGCCGCAGAATTGGAAAAAAAGGTCGGCGATGTGCGCCCCCACGGGACCAATCCAATTCCGAGTGGGGCTCGAGCCGAGCGGCGAAGCGGGTGCGGACACATTAAAGGACGCATCGTGCGGGGAATAGGACAGCAGACTGAGCGCGAGGAGGACCCCCAGAGTGATCCCCACGAAGCCGACAAGCTCGTTGATCCGTCTGTTTTCGGTTGGCGTCAGGATGCGCACACAGCTCTCCTTGTCCGACGGGAAGCCCGAAGTCGAGATGGGTCGCGCGGGCGCTAGCGCGCAGAGCCCAACGGGAGGAACGCGAGTAACAGAATGACTATACCAAAGACGATTCGGTAGTAAACAAAGATCTTGAGCGTGCGTGTTTGCAAATACCGCAGGAAAAAAGCAATCACCGCATATCCGACCGCGGCGGAAACGGCCACGCTGATCAGCAAGGTCGAAAGGGGCAGATCCAGGGTTCCCGCATGGTGCTGGCGGATGAGCTTCGGGACTTCCAAGACGGCAGCGCCGGCGATGATCGGAGTCGATAGCAGAAACGAGAAGCGCGCGGCAGCCTCGCGGGTCATACCGCGAAAGAGACTCTCCGTGATCGTAATACCCGAACGCGAAACGCCGGGAAAGAGCGCGAAGGCCTGGGCGATGCCCACGCTCATAGCGTCACCAAAATTTGCCTGCTCGATCGGCCGCTGCTTCCGTCCGACTCTGTCGGCGTACCACATCAACAGCCCCATCGCCATCATGGCTATCCCGATGGGGATTGGGTCCCGCAGGCTTTCCTCAATGCGTTTCTCGAAAAGGAAGCCAGCCGCGGCCCCCGGTATGGTCCCCGCAACGAGATACCAGAACAGACGCCGGTTGTGCCCGATCACATTGTCGGGTGCGTGGCGCGGATATTGAAATCCGACACCCGCGAGCGCCAATTCGATCCAATCCTTCAGAAAATAGAGGAGCACGGCCACCAGCGTTCCGGCGTGCAGGGCGACGTCAAATGCCAGGCCTGGATCGGCCCACTTCAGAAAGTGTGGAACGAGAATCAAATGTGCCGAGCTGCTGACCGGAAGAAACTCGGTTAAACCCTGCACGATTGCGAGAATGATGGCATGGGCAAGGGACATCGAAGATCAGCTCTCCTTATCTTCGTGAACAGACGAACGCAAGGATTTTGACATGGCGAAAGCGTCGAGCCCGTTGGGATAATAGTTCTTGAGGACGCCGCGCGTACGATACCCATGCTTTTGCCAAAAAGAAATGGCGGGCTGGTTGTTGGTTGCCGTTTCCAGCACTACGCGAGTGATACCAGAAGCTGCGAGCCGTTTCTCGGCGGCTGAGAGAAGAGCCGAGCCAACTCCGGTGCGGCGGTGGGGAGCCAACACGTCGATGGTGATGACGTGGCCGCAGTCTCTTTCGTGCGCGCTCAGGACGAAGCCGAGAGGTGCATCCCCCGACTCGGCCACGAGGCAATCAGCGCCGGGCAAACGCATGTATTGGGTGAGGTCCCATTTTGAATACGCGACCGCCGGGTCATAGCAGGCCTGGTCGATGGCATAGAGCGTGTCGAAATCCTCGGGACGGTAGGGGCGCAGGGTAAGCCGCACGGGAACGCTTAGACTTCCAAAATCACGGGCAGAATCAGGGGCCGCTTGGAGGTTTGCTTATTCAGGAAGCGCTTCAGGTCGACGCGGATTTTCTCCTTCATCACGCTCCAGTCCGATTTCTCTTCGGGATTGGATTGCTCGAGGGTGCGGAGAATTACTTCGCGGGCCTTGGTCAGCAGTTCGTGGCCGTCTTCCGAAGCCAGGAATCCGCGCGTAACAATTTCGGGTGACGATTCGATCCGCCCGGTGTGTTTATCGATGGCGATGATGGGGACCACGACGCCGTCTTCCGCAAGGTGGCGGCGATCGCGGATGACCACCTCTTCGATCTCTTCGAGTGAGCCGGAATCCACGAAGACGCGCCCCGCCTGCACCGGCTCCCGCCGGAACGCCCCTTCAGCAGTGAATTCGATGGGCTGGCCGCTCTCGAGCAGGAAGATTTCGCCGGAAACCGCACCGACCTGCTGAGCCAGCGCCGCGTGGCGGAAGAGTTGGCGGTATTCGCCGTGCAGCGGAATGAAATAGCGCGGGCGGACAAGCTGCAGGAGAATTTTCATTTCTTCCTGGCTGGCGTGACCGGAGACGTGAATCGGAGCCGAGCGCCCCCCTTCGTAATAAACGAGAACGCGGCGGCGGAAGAGGTGATCGATCATGCGGAAGATCGCTTTCTCGTTTCCGGGGATGATTCGCGCCGAAAGAATCACCGTGTCGTTTTCTTCGATGCTGAGGAAGCGGTGGTTGTCGACGGCGAGGCGCGAGAGCGCTGACATCGGTTCGGCCTGGCTTCCGCTCACCAACACTACAATCTTCTTCGAATCAAACGTGCGCACATCCTGCGGACGAACCACGCTGCCATCCGGAATCCGCAGCCGTCCGAGGCCGTGAGCGATTTCCACGTTGTCCACCATGCTGCGGCCCACAAATCCAATCTTGCGCCCGGTGAGCAGAGCGATATCGATGACCTGCTGGATGCGATGAATCGAGCTGGCGAAGCAAGAGACGACCACCTTTAGCGGAGCTGCCCGGAACAACTCCTCTAAACGCACCCAGACAGCTCGTTCGGAAGGCGTGTAGCCCGGACGTTCGACATTCGTGCTGTCGCTGAAGAGCGCCAGGACCCCTTGCTCGCCGTAGCGCGCGAAGGCGTGCAGGTCGAAGGGTTTCATGTCCACCGGCGTTGGATCCATCTTGAAATCGCCGGTGTGGATGACGACGCCGAGCGGCGTTCGAATGGCGAGCGCGACGCAGTCAATCGTGCTGTGGGTGACATGCAGGAATTCGATCTGGAAAGGACCGACCGAAACGTTTTCCCCCGCATGCACTTCGCGGAGATCGGAGTCTTCGAGGAGACCGTGCTCTTCGAGTTTCTTTCGCACCAACGCGAGGGTGAAACGCGTGCCGTACACCGGCACGTTGAGGTCGCCCAGGATGTAGGGAATGGCGCCGATATGATCTTCGTGCGCGTGAGTCAGGATAATCGCGCGCACCATGCGGCGGTTCTGCTTGAGATAAGTGATGTCCGGGATGACGATGTCGACGCCCAGAAGCTCAGCTTCGGGAAACATCAGGCCCGCGTCAATGACGACGATCTCGTCGCCATAGCGGAGGACCATCATGTTCATTCCGAACTCGCCGAGGCCGCCGAGCGGGATGGCCCACAGGGAAGGTTTATTCAACAGAGTAGCTCAACCTTTCACTAAGGGCTCATCGTATCACACTGGGTTTATTTCGGCCTGCATGTGGGGAGCGGGCACAGGATGCGGTGCCCCTACGGACGAGAAGATCGAAGGGTTCGAAGACGATGCCACGCCGAGAGAGAATCCGGCGGGTCTGCTAGTCGTGGCCGGCGAAGAGGCGTGCGACGGCGACGAGCAACACGGCTCCGACGGTCGCGGCGGCGAGGCTGCCCCAGAATCCGAAGGTTGCAATCCCCAGACGTGAGAAAATCCAGCCACCCACGACTGCGCCAACTAGACCTAAGATCACATCGGCCAGACAGCCGAAGCCTCGGCCGCGCGTAAGCTTTCCGGTCAGCCAGCCAGCAATCAAGCCGATGATGATCCAACCGATCAGACCACGCGACGACACTCCGAAGTAAACCACGTGTTCGCGCTGAAGACCCAACAAGAAGGCCGGAACCGCAGTCATCGTTCCCTCCCGCACTTCACTTGCCCTTGAAAATGTACCCCAGGGTCTTGTAGATCAACTTGGCCGCGAGGAAATCGGAGGCGTGATCTCCCGGCTGCGGCAGGAGCTCGACCACGTCCATCGCGACGATTTTCTTTTGCGCAGCGACGGCCCGCACCAGCGCCAACACTTGATACCAGTCGAGACCGCCCGGTTCAGGCGTCCCGGTGGCCGGAACATAAGCTGGATCGAACCCGTCGAGATCAATCGTCAGATAAACGTGCTCGCTGAGATCCGCAGCAACTCGCGGAATCCAATTTTCATTCGCCGACCGAACGATGTCCCTGGCCCAGTAGATGTGAGTGCGCAGATGCGGGATCGCTTCCGCTTCTTCCACCGACAGCGAACGGATGCCCACCTGCACGGCAGGGCAGACCTCGACGACGCGGCGCATCGCCGAGGCATGACTCGCCGGATTCCCCTGGTATGCCTCGCGGAGATCGGCGTGCGCGTCGATTTGCAGGACGGTGAGATCGGGAAATTTCCTGGCAGCGGCGGAGACCAGCGGCGGCGTCAGCGAGTGTTCTCCGCCCAGGATCACCGGGAGTTTTCGATCTTCGAGGAGCGCCAACTCGGTGGTATGCAGCTCGGCGAGAAGCTTTTCGAGTGTCCCCTCTTGCGTGTCAATCGCCGGCAGGGTCGCGATTCCGAATTTCTTGTAAGGCTCGAGGCGCAGTTCCTCGTCGTAAAGCTCCATATTGCGGCTCGCCGCAAGGATGGCCGCGGGGCCGTTGCGCGTCCCGGTCTCATAGGTGGTGGTGCGTTCGAGTGGCACCGGGAAAATGACAGCGCGAGAGTGTTCGTAACCGGCATTTTCTTCGGGAAGACCGCCGAAATTCTCGGGCGGCATCAGCGTGTACGTATTCATGATCGGTTCGGAAAAATTAGAGCGAAGTGATTTTCTTCTTTCTCTTGACGCGTCCTTGTACTAGAAATGGTGCGCGCAATTGACGTGCAGCGCTCCCGTTCTTGCTTGGGAGATGAGATACATTACCTGCGAGGCCGGTGAATGGCAAAGAAAAAGGGAGTCACGGGAAGAATCCTTCACAATCCTGTCGCGGATCACCTGACACCGATTTTCCCGCTTGACCTCTCGAAAATCCGCACGATTGACGATCTGGTGCGCGCGATGGGCCGAACGGCTTTCACGGGTCGGCAGGTCGGCGACGCGGCGGACGTGCTCGAAGCGATGGCGCGCGACAAAGACTGCTTCATCGTGATGACGCTCGCTGGGGCGTTGACCGTTGCGAAGATGGGGCTGATCTTTTGCGATTTGATCGAGTCCGGCATCGTGCGCGCGATCGTTTCAACGGGCGCGTTGATGGCGCACGGACTGGTAGAGGCGACCGGCCAATCTCATTTCCGTTACGACCCTAGGATGGACGATCGCGAACTTTTCGTGGCCGGATACAACCGCGTGTACGATTCACTCGAACCGGAGATCAACCTGGATCACGTCGAAGAGGTGATGCAGCGCATTCTCGCGAGATGGGATCCGGAAGAAGAAGCGTGCAGTTGGAAGATTCACCGGCGAATCGGCGAGTATTTGGTGCAGCAGTCGAAAGGCCGGGGCATCCTGAAATCCGCGACTGAGCACGACGTGCCGGTGTTCGTTCCCGCATTCACCGACTCCGAGCTGGGAATCGATTTTGCGCTGCATCAGCGCCTGCGGAGGAGGGACGGGAAGCCGCTCCTGCGATTCAATCCCTACGCAGATTTCGAGCACTTTGCCGAAACGATGATGAAGACCAAACGCATGGGGCTTCTGACAATCGGCGGGGGAGTCCCGCGAAATTGGGCGCAGCAGTTCGGGGTCTATGCGGAACTGCTGGCGCGGCGCGGCTACGCAAAACTGCCGCTCAAACGCTACAACTATGGCGTGCGCATCTGTCCCGAGCCCGTCCACTGGGGCGGCCTATCGGGCAGCACCTATACCGAAGCGGTTTCGTGGGGCAAATTTGTTCCCCCCGAAGAGGGCGGCCGCTTCGCTGAGGTGTTTGACGACGCAACCGTGGCGCTGCCATTGGTTGCCGGCGCCGTTCTGGAGCGGCTGGGTTATTTTGACAGCGGCGAGGAAAAGACGTATCGGAAATCGCGCGCGGAGGAGTGATAAGCCGGCCGTCCCCGCGGAGCAATGCCCTCAGCAATTAGCGGATATAGCAGTTCCTGTGGAGTGCGGCGGCTCGCCGACGTCGTGGCTGGCAAACATTGGATCAATCGTCGTCGCCGAGGAGGATGGCGGCGGCGAGAACGGTGGTCCACAATCCGCGCTTGTCGCCGACGGCGGATTGGGTGATGTTCATGGTGCGGACGATTTTGTTCGAGATGCGATAAACCTCTTTTTTCTCGTCCCAAGACAAATCCGGATCGAATTCGACGTTGAGAGTCGTGGCGAGCATTTCCGCCGCCAGCTCTTCCGCGTATTCGCCGGCAACTTCTTCGGTCTCGCCGAAGGAGTGGTGCTCGGAAAGATAACCGAACATGGATTTGTCACCCGGGAGCGCCAAACCGACGCCGGCCGCAATCAGGCGATGCGGCTCGCGCGTTTGATTCTCGCTGATGACGGTGAAGGCCACCTGGCCGAGCTTCAGGTGCTTCAGTCCCTCGCTGCGCGAGATCAATTTACAGTACGGCGGAAAAATGGAGGAGACGCGGACGATGTTGCAGGCAGCGATCCCGGCATTGCGGAGGGCCAGCTCGAAGCTGGAGAGCCGCTCCCGGTGTTTGCCCACTCCTTTGGTGAGGAAGATTTTCTTTGCAACGAACGCCATGGAGTGTGCCGAGTGGCGGTGCCTCCGCTCTGGAGCTGGGAATTTTTGTGTTGCTGAAAAAAATTAACAAGAAGGCGATGGGGTGTCAATTACTTTCGTGCGAGAAGATGAGTTTCCGATGGCATTTCGCGCACAGAGGCAATTCCGTCAGCGACTCTGTTCGCGCGCTTCGTTCTTAGCTTCTGCGACGATGGCTTCGAAGGCGGCGTCAGGCGTGATTCTCCAATTGCCATCGGCCTTCACAGGCACCTTTTTCGTGCGCTCGAGGTATTCGATCAGGAGCTCGCGAATCTCCTGCGGCGAGCGGTAAACGATTGGCAATCCCTTGTAGGAGTAATGCCCGCCGCCGGTGTAACGATAATTGTTGATGGCGACACGCAGTGTTTGCGCCGGGTCGAGCGGCTGGCCGTGAAAGGTGAGGTCGCGAATGCGCTGCCCGACCGGGTGCGTCAAATCCATCACGTAGGAAACGCCTGCGGCGGAATCGGCGTTGTAACCGGGAAGCGGCAGTGGCTTATCGGCAGGCGCGGGCCAGCCGGGGAAGAAGCTCGCCGCATGCTCGAGGGCGTCCTTGAGCTGCGCTCCTGTCATCTCGACCGTGTACAGCGTGTTTTCGTAGACATAAAGCGCGGCGACCTGCCGCACCGTGACCGGACCAGCAGGAATCTGAATTCCGGGAAAGAAGAGCGTTGCCATGGAAACGTCGGCGCGCCCCACCTCGAGCTGCACTCTGTGAATCAGATCCACGAGCGGATGATCCTCATACCGTGCCGTCAGGCCATCGAGCGGCTGATCGCAAGTCGCAATCGGTGTGTCCAGGTATTTCTGCGTCGCAGCGTGATAAGGCTCGTCGAGTTTTTCGATTTCCGGATCGGCTGCGACGGTATCTGTAACCGGGATCGTGCGGGAGTGCTTCGAGATCACTTGCCAGCGTCCGCTCGAGCCGCGCTGCATCTCGACGTCCGCTCGCGCCAGCGATGCGCCCCAGTTTTTTGCCTGAGCAAGGAGAACGCCGCTCACAATCTTTTCGGGAAGCTCGCGGTGAGTGTGCCCGAAAAAAATCAGGTCGATCGCTGGCACCTGTTCGGCGAGCTCCCAGGCGGCATTCTCGCCGGGGATCTGATCTTCACCGAGTGACTCACCGGTCGCGGGGTTGCGATCGAGTCCGGAGTGCATGATCACAACCAGCAGGTCGACTCGTTTGCGCACTTCCGGGATTATGCGGCGGGCCGACTCCACGATCGGCTCGAACTCATATCCGCGGTAGTTTGCCGGGATTTCCCAGCGCGGCACGCCCGGAGTCACAAAGCCCACGATTCCGATGCGCACCCCTTGGACTGTCTTGATGATGTAGGGTCGAATGTAGGCAGTGCCGTTCTTGTGAGCCTGCTGAAGGTTGGCCGCGAGCCAAGGGAAATGCGATTCGCGTTTGGCCTTCCACAGGACGTCCAGGCCGAAATTAAATTCATGATTGCCGACGGCCATGGCGTCATAGCGCAAGGCATTGAAGGCGGCGATCGTCGGATTCGGCGGCGCCGTGTCCTTGCGGGCAAAGTAGTAGGCTAGCGGCGTGCCCTGAATGGTGTCGCCGCAATCGAGCAGAAGCGCATCAGGGGCTTCATCGCGCACCTGCTTTACGAGGGTCGCGATCTTGGCCAAGCCCAGATTTGCCGGGCGATTCCCGTAGTAGTCCCACGGCTCAATATGACCGTGGATGTCGGTAGTACTGAGTAAAGTGATTGTGACGTGCTTGGGGCTTGCGGATTGAACGCGTTCCGGAGAATTCCGCGGCGCACCGAGGGTGGTCGCGGCCCCGAGCAGCCAGAGACAGATCAGCTGCAAACAGATATGAAGGAATCGAGCCAACCGTCAGTCCTTCGCGCAGAGCAGAACGCAAGGAGCGAGCACGTCGGCGACCGTGAGGAGGTCTTTGAGTTCCTGGGGGGTAAAGTCCGGGCCAGCGGAAAGGGCATTCTTGGCTTTCCGGCTGACTTGAATCACGCCGACAACATTTTTGTTCTGAGTCAGCGGCGCGCTCATGATCTTCTGGATGGGGTCGCCCGGCTCTTCGGCGAGGCGCACGGCCTCGAAAACGGAAGCATGCGGCACCACCGAAAAATGATTGATGATTTCGGGGCGCTTCTCGCGAGCGGTGCGGGCCGCCAGGGAAGATGTGCTGGTCAGCGGGATTTGGCCGATCTGCTGCAAGCGCTCCGGCAGAAGGAAGCGCAGGTATTTGCCATCTTTCGTCAGCATGAGCACGGCGACTTCGTCCGGCTGCACCGCGAAACTACGGCTGATATTGGCGGCCATGCGCGCGAGCGCAGAAGCGTCTTCCTGCGCACCCTGCCGGACTATCTCATTCGCCATCTTTCTCAAGTCGCCCATGAATTCCGTCGCCATCTTGTCTCCTCGCGGGGAAGTCTACCATAGGAATCCGCTTCAACTGTCGCCATGAGGCGGTCTTGCAAACACCCCCTGGCCCTGCCTATACTGAGATTCCGTTGATGTCTGCGCTCCCACGGTGCGGACTGCCGGGACGGAAGCAGGATGAAGTCCGGGCGACGGAAGAAACTTCGGAGCGTGCATGCCGGCCGCAGCGGCGGAGTCAAAAACCAGCTATCTCCTCGACAAACTGCATTCCCTCAGCGGCGTTATTCCCATCGGGGCTTATCTTGCCGACCACCTTTGGTCCAATAGCTACGCCCTGGTGAGCGAGAGGAAATACAACGCAATCTCCGGAGAGCTGCAAACAGTTCCGTGGCGCATTGCGGTCGAAGCCGCGGTCATCTGGATCCCCATTCTCTTTCATGGCATTTATGGGATTTACATCTGGTGGACCGGGAAGTCGAATGCCTGGCGCCATCCCTGGATGGCCAACTGGATGTACACGCTCCAGCGTTGGTCCGGCATTATCGCATTCGCCTTTATCGGATGGCACGTATGGACCGAGCGGTTCCTCGGCCACGGCGTGACGCGGTATTCCGATTTGGCCGAGGCGATGTCTCACCCGTTGTACGTCACGTTTTACATCGTTGGAGTCACGGCGGCATCGTTCCATCTCGGCAATGGGCTGTGGAATTTTGCGTGCAAGTGGGGAATTGCCGTGAGCAAGCGCTCGCAGCGCGCGGCCGCCTACTTTGGCGCTGCGGTCGCGGTGGTGCTCACGCTTGCCGGCATTGCTATCGTTCTGGGCTTCCGCTATAGCTGGTTCCCGCTGGGGTCCTACGTTCAATGAACCAACCCAAGATGATGGTCGTGGGTGGTGGTCTGGCCGGACTGATGGCCACGATTCGCGTTGCCGAGGCTGGCGTGCCGGTGGACCTGTTTTCGATCGTGCCGGTGAAGCGTTCTCACTCGGTGTGCGCCCAGGGAGGCATCAACGCCGCGAAGAATCTGAAAGGCGAAGGCGATTCCACGTGGAAACACTTCGACGACACGATTTACGGCGGCGACTTTCTCGCAAACCAGCCGCTGGTGAAGGGAATGTGCGAAGCAGCGCCGGCCATCGTCGACCTGCTGGATCGCATGGGTGTGATGTTCAATCGCACACCAGAAGGCCTGCTCGACTTCCGGCGCTTTGGTGGAACTCTCTACCACCGCACCGCTTTTGCAGGGGCCACGACCGGTCAGCAACTGCTCTACGCCCTCGATGAACAGGTGCGGCGGCACGAATCCGAAGGTAGGGTAACGAAGCACGAAGGCTGGAGTTTCCTTTCCGCGGTGATCGATGGCACCGGCGTCTGCCGCGGCATCTGCGCAATGGATTTGAAGACCATGGAGGTGCGCACATTTCGGGCTGACGCCGCGATCTTCTGCACCGGCGGAATCGGCGCTATATTCGGACGCTCCACGAATTCGGTGGTCTGCACCGGGGCGGCGCAGTCGTCGCTCTTCCAGCAGGGCGTCTATTACGCCAATGGAGAATTCATACAGGTTCACCCCACGGCGATTCCCGGGGAGGACAAGTGCCGGTTGATGAGTGAATCGGCGCGCGGAGAAGGAGGCCGGGTGTGGGTTCCGAAACAGCCGGGCGATAAGCGCCGTGGGAAGGACATTCCGGAAAGCGAGCGATTTTATTTCCTCGAAGAGTGGTATCCGAAGTACGGCAACCTGGTTCCGCGCGACGTCGCCACCCGCGCGATTCACAAGATCGTGTTCGAGATGAAGCTAGGCATCGATCCGGAAGCGGCGGTCTACCTCGATGTAACGCACATCCCGCGCGAAGTGCTCGATCGCAAGCTTGAAGGCATTCTCGAAATTTATGAGAAATTTGTCGGCTACGATCCTCGCGAAGAGCCCATGAAGGTTTTCCCGGCGATGCACTACACCATGGGCGGGCTCTGGGTCGATCACGAAAAGCAGGCGACCAACGTCCCAGGGATCTACGCTGCCGGCGAATGCGAATATCAGTATCACGGAGCGAACCGCCTGGGGGCGAATTCGCTGGTGTCCTGCATTTACGGAGGAATGCTGGCCGGCCCGGCCGCCGTCCAGTACGCGCGCCATCTCGAAAAGGGTTGCGAAAGCACCGACGAGTCTGTTTTCGAGAAGGAGCGGGTCCGGCAACGGGAATTCAACGATCGATTGCTTCATCAGCAGGGAACGGAAAACCCAATCGCTATTTGGAGAGAAATGGGTGAGTGGATGACGGAGAACGTCACCGTCATTCGATACAACGACAAGCTGAAGAAGACGCTGGGGAAGGTCGACGAATTGCGGGATCGCTACGAACATATCAACCTGTCCGACCGCACGCAGTGGTCGAACCAAACGCTGCAGTTCTGCCGCGAGCTGCACGACATGTTGATTCTCGCCAAGGCGGTCACCGAGGGCGCGCTCGCGCGCAATGAGACGCGAGGCGCGCATTACAAGCCCGAGTACCCGAATCGCGACGATGCCAATTGGCTGAAGACGACCAAGGCGAGCTACCAGTGCGGCAAGATCACTCTGGAGTATGAGCCGGTGGATATTTCGTTGCTTCAGCCGCGCGAGCGATCGTTTAAGGCGGCGAACTAGACGGCGACACATCGGAGCGTCGACTCCTGGAGATTCGCGGGTCCCGAAAAGGCGCTATGGCAGAGAGCAAGACCATTATCGTTCGAGTCAGGCGGCAGTTGAGGCCGGACGAGTCGGCGCGGTGGGAAGAGTTCGAGCTGCGTTATCGCCCCCAGTTGAACATCATCACCTGTTTGCGGGACATTGCGGAGCATCCCGTGACGCGGGACGGCCGCGAAGTCACACCGGTCAGCTATGAGGCTAACTGCCTGGAAGAAGTCTGCGGAGCGTGCGCGATGCTGGTGAACGGCTCCCCGCGCCAGGCCTGCTCGACCCTCGTTGACAGCCTGGAAAAACCGATCAGCCTCGCACCGCTCGAAAAATTTCCGCTCGTGCGCGATCTCGTCGTAGATCGCTCGGTGATGTTCGAAAGCCTGAAACGGATGAAGTGCTGGATTCCAATTGATGGCACCTATCCGCTGGGAGAAGGCCCGCGGATGGCGCCGGGACTTCAGGAAGCCGGCTACCCGCTCTCGCGATGTATCAGTTGCGGAAATTGCCTGGAGATCTGTCCGAAGGTGAACGAGCATTCCGATTTCGTCGGCGCCGCCATCATCAGCCAGGTGCGCCTCTTCAATTTACACCCGACCGGCGCGATGCATGCGAGCGACCGGCTGGAAGCGATGATGGGCCCCGGCGGGATCGAAGATTGCGATAACGCGCAGAATTGCGTGAAGGTGTGTCCCAAGGGCATACCGCTGACGGAGTCAATCGCCGCCGTGAATGGTCAAGTGATCCGGCACGCGCTGACAACCTGGCTGCAGGGCCGCGACGATTAATTCCGCGCTGGCGCGGGTGCGATATTTCGGATATAAAACCAGACTCGCGAGAGATCCCCAGTTGTTGCGCGCCGACTTGGCCATCTGTGGCGCTGCAAGGAAAGGGCAGAGTGGTCCGCCGGATGATTCTTGCTACGGTGTGCCTGTTGACGAGTGCCGCGGTTCTGATGGTGCTCGCGTCAGGAGAGGATATTTCACCGAGGGCCCGGGACCTTCACTTCCGCTCGATCGTCATCGACACTCACGACGACACAACCCAGCGCCTGATCTATCAGCATTTCGACATCGGCGCCCGCCACACCGATGGCGATATCGATATCCCGCGCATGCGCGAGGGCGGCCTGAATGGCATCTTCTTCTCCATCTGGATTCCCGGGACAACCACCGGGCCGGAAGCCATCAAGCACGCGTTGGACCAAATCGAAGCGGTGCGGGAAATGGTGCGTCTCCATTCGAAGGACCTGGTCCTCAGCACTACCGCCGGCGAAGTTCGACGCGCTCATGCGGCCGGGAAGATTGCGGTGCTCATGGGGGTCGAGGGCGGCCACATGATCGGCAGCGATCTGGCGGTTCTGCGAACCTATGCTGACCTTGGCGTTCGGTACATGACCCTGACGCACAGCGTCAACGACGAGTGGGCGGATTCTTCGACCGACAAGCCGGTCCACAACGGCCTCAGCGATTTTGGCAAGGAGGTCGTGCGGGAGATGAATCGTCTGGGGGTGATGGTCGACATCTCGCACGTCGCCGACAAGACCTTCTACGATGCGCTCGCCGTCAGCGAAGCCCCCATGATCGCCTCGCATTCCTCCTGCCGGGCAATTTGTGACGCGCCGCGAAACATGACCAACGACATGATCAAGGCTCTCGCCGCCAAGGGCGGAGTCGTCCAGATTAACTATCATATCGGCTTTCTAAGCCAGGAATTCCGCGACGCCACAAAGGCCAATGCAGGCCTGATGAAGTCGCAGGAAGAAGAGGCGAAGAAACGCTGCGGGCCGGATGAAGCTTGCCAGCTCATCGAAGGTGAGAAGATGACGCGGCAGCTCGTGGCGGAAGGCAAGCTGCCGCGGGTGTCTTGGGAGAAAATCGTCGAGCACATCGATCACGCCGTAAAACTGGTCGGCACGGACCATGTCGGGCTGGGCTCAGACTTCGATGGCGCCAACATGCCTTACGGCATGGAGGACTGCAGCCAATTGCCCAAGATCACCGGCGCGCTTTTGAAAAAGGGCTATTCCGAAACTGACATCGAGAGAATCCTGGGCGGCAACACTTTGCTCCTGATGGAACAGGTGGAAGCGGCCGCCAGGAAACTAGGAGGGCAACCATGAAGATAAACAGTCTGATTGCCGGACTGCTGGGCGCCGTTTTGTTGACCGGACTTGCAGCAGCGCCGGTGCATGCACAGGAACAGCCGGCCACAAAACAACCTGCCGCCTCGACCGGCGCAAAGACGGCGACGCGCGCAGCTGATCCAGCTCTGCTCAATCCAGCGTTGATGCGCGCGAAGGCGCCCGAGGTATATCAAGCAAAATTCACCACCACGAGGGGCGATGTGATCATCGAGGTGACGCGAGCCTGGGCGCCGCTTGGCGCCGACCGATTCTACAATCTGGTGCGGCATCACTTCTTCGACGGCGCGAGTTTCTTCCGGGTGGTGTCGGGCTTCGTTGTTCAGTTCGGGCTCAGCCCCAACCCGGAGGTCTCAGGGGTTTGGGAGAAAGCTGCAATCAAGGACGATCCCGTAAAGCAGAGCAACAAGCGCGGCTATCTGACCTTCGCCACGGCCGGCGCGAATACACGAACCACACAGATTTTCATCAACCTCGGAAACAATGCCGGGCTTGATTCCCAGGGCTTCGCGCCGTTTGGGGTCGTCACCGAAGGGATGGAAGTGGTGGACCAGTTCTATCGCGGATACGGCGAAGCTCCGGATCAGGGTCAGATTCAGTCGAAGGGCAAGGCCTATCTGGATCAGAATTTTCCGAAGCTCGATAGCATCAAGTCGGCAACGATTGTACCCGCAGCAGCTTCGAGCACGGAGCCGGCGAAACCTGCGCCATCGAAGCCGTGATCGGCGGCGGGAGATTCGGCCTCGGTTGCGGGCCTTGCTGAACAGTGACCCAAAGGAGAGAACGTGCGCCAAGACGGCTTGTACATGACGTTTGAAACCACGATGGGCAATCTCACCTGTAAGCTCTTCGAATCCGAAGCCCCCGTTACGATCGAGAGAATCGTGGGCCTTGCTGTCGGGCGCATTGGATACACTGATCCGGTGACCGGCAAGCAGGTCTCAGGGAAGAAGTTTTACGACGGCCTGACGTTCCACCGGGTGATCCCGGAGTTTATGATTCAGGGCGGAGATCCGCTCGGAACCGGCATGGGCGGTCCCAAAGGACCAGGTTTTCCTTTCAAGGACGAATTCGTGTCCTCGTTGAAGTTTGATCTTCCAGGACGCCTGGCGATGGCCAATTCCGGTCCGAACACGAACGGCAGCCAGTTCTTCATCACCGAAGTTCCGACGCCGCATCTGAGTGGACGCCACACGATCTTCGGCCAGTGCGAGAACGTGGACATTGTTAAAGCCATCGCTCGTGTTCCGAAGGGCGCTCAGGACCGCCCGAAGACGCCCGTGGTCATCAAGCGCATAGTCATTGAGCGCGTGGGACCAGTTCCGGCGAACCCGCCGGAAGGAACTTCCTAGGCCTTCCGCGATTTCACGGGATTCATCCGTCAAGCAGACGAGGCGATACCGGCGGGCCCCGCTCCCATGAGCCGGACGTTCGCATTCACTCATCAGGAAGCTTCTCTGCTCCGGCGCACTGAAACCGGCCTCGCGAGTCCACTGTGTGTTGCGTCGGCGAAGCTCGTCCTGCAACTCGCCGGTATCACCCACTACGGTCCGTTCCGCGACGAGCTCTACTATCGGGCGTGCGGCCAGAATCTCGCCTGGGGATACATCGATCAACCTCCGTTGATCGCTGCGGTTGCTTGGCTCACCCGTCACCTGTTCGGCGATTCGCTTCCCGCGATGCGGCTTTTTCCAGTGCTCGCAGGGGCCTTTGTCGTTCTCCTCACGGGACTGTTGGCGCGAGAAATGGGGGGCGGCCGCTTCGCTCAATTCCTTGCCGCGGCAGCCGTTCTTTTCGCTCCGGCCATTCAGGCGTTCGATAGCTTCCTTTCGATGAATGCGTTCGAGCCGGTCTTCTGGATGCTCTGCGCCTATCTCGTCATCCGCATGATCAAGGGCGCCGATACTCGATTGTGGGTTCTTGTGGGTTTGGTTTCTGGCGTAGGAGTTTTAAATAAACACACAATGTTAATTTACGGGTTTGCGACTGTCCTTGGCCTTTTGTTGACCCCCGAACGGCGCTTGTTGAAAAACCCGTGGCTCTGGCTGGGTGGATTGATCGCGTTGACGATTTGTCTTCCCAATTTGTTGTGGGAGGCGCATCACAATTGGCCGCAGATTGAAGTCGTCCGAAATGGACGGGAGTTCAAGATTGCTTCCGTTGGCGCTATGCGATTCCTTTTCGAACAGTTTTTGTTCTTGCAGCCGGTGTCTTTTCCAATTTGGGTGGGAGGACTTGGCTGGCTTCTGTTTTCGCGAGAAGGGAGGGGCTTTCGTTGTCTCGGCTGGACTTACTTGGTTGTGATGGGCATCTTCATGGGGCTGCACGGGAAAACGTACTATCCTCTTCCTGGCTATCCAGTTTTGATGGCGGCCGGGGGAATTGCCTTCGAGCACCTTCTGCAAGCGCCTCGATGGGCATGGTTGCGGTGGAGCTACGCAGCGCTGTTGGCGCTCGCCGGGGTCGCCACGATTCCCTACGGGGTGCCGATTCTTCCGGTGGAAGCCTTCGTGCACTACGACAGCGCCCTGGGCCTGGCGCACACGGTTAAGACCGAACGCGAGCGCCTCGGACCACTGCCGCAGCTCTACGCCGACATGATCGGATGGCGCGACATGACAGCGACGGTTGCCCGTGTTTATCACAGCTTGCCCGTCGACGAGCAAGAGAGCTGCGCGATTCTGGCAGGGAATTACGGCGAGGCAGGCGCCATTGACTATTATGGCGGTGAATTGGGCTTGCCGCAGGCGATTAGCCCTCACAACAATTACTTCCTGTGGGGACCGAGGAGCTATACCGGAGAGTGCGTGGTTCTCTTTGGAGACCGCGCCGAGGAGATCAAAACGAACTTCGCTGAAGTCCGGCCGTCCGCCACGATCATTCGACGCTACTCGATGCCCCTCGAAAATGATCTTCCTGTCTATATATGCCGCAGGCCCCGGACCCCGCTGGCGAACCTCTGGCCGTCGTTGAAGTATTACATTTGAAATCCTGCAAAGCTTCCGATCAGGGGCAATGGCTGCGCTACGAGACGTAAACCCTCAGGTCCCACCGCGACAAAAACCGTCGCGGTGGGACCTGAGCTACAAGCAGATTGAGGCGCGGGCTCGTAGCTCATGTCCCGCCCAGCGGTTGTTGGCGGGCTGACGTGAGAGTTTTTGGTGCGCAGGGTTGATCAGGGAGTATGCTTCTTAGTTGAGGATTCGCCGAACTAGTGTAGGGGGGCGCGTTTGGGAAACCGCGCGGCACGTTCCAGGGTTCCTAAGTCAATTCCGGACGCAATCAGCTTCCGGGCGAGCAGCAAACCCGGATGCTTGGCGATACAGAGCAAAACGCACTCGAGGGTGAGGATGGGAATGGATCGGCCACCCACCTTGTCGCGAAAGGGAGCGATTCCCTCGGCCTCCCTTAGAACCTCTTCCAACTCGGAGGAGCGCTGATAGATTGTGTCGGAGGTTGGTTTGCTCCGCTTGCGGTGAAGAAGTCGCCAGGGAAGCGAGCGCTTTTGACCGTCGTCGCCGCGCAGCTCCTGGTAATGCTGGAGCCAACGATTCCAACGCGACTCACTGATGCGGCAGATCTGCTGAAGGAGGGTCTCAACTTCCTCGGGGTCATCCCAAAATTTTGAAAGTCTTTCCCAAGCGTCGAGGAACATGCCGGCCAGCAAATCCGAAACTTCCACAACATTTGACGCACGGCTGCTGGCGAGCATCGTCGCCAGGCTTTCGGCCCGCGCCAGGTCACGCGTCACGCGTCGCCGGGGCACGCTCGGGACGCGCTGGTTATCCCCAGGGACAGTTTCCTTCGCCCGCTTATTCATCACCGGGAAATAAAGAGCCTCTACGGGCAGTGTAGCAGACTAGAGGCCGAGGACCGCGACCAGCTCGCGCACCGATGCCGCCGACTTGTCAAGAGCGGTTTTTTCCTCGGGCGTCAGCTTGATCTGGATGATCTGCTCGATCCCGCGCGCGCCCAATTTCACGGGGACACCAACAAAGAGGCCCTGAATGCCGTACTCGCCTTCCAGGTAGGCGGCGCAAGGCAGGATTTTCTTTTTGTCCAGGAGAATCGCTTGGACCATTTCCGTTACCGCCGCTGAGGGCGCGTAATAAGCCGAGCCGGTCCTCAGCAGATTGACGATCTCTGCGCCACCCTTGCGCGTGCGATCGACGATGGCATCGAGACGGTCCCTGGAGAGCAAATCGGGGAGAGGAATTCCGGCAACCGTCGAATAGCGGACCAGGGGAACCATGTCGTCGCCGTGCCCACCAAGCACGAAGGAATGAACGTTTTCGACCGAGACTCCGAGCTCCATGGCAACAAATGTGCTCATCCGCGCCGAATCGAGGACGCCTGCCATTCCAATGACGCGATTCTTCGAGAAGCCGCTGATTTTGTAGGCGGCCTGGGCCATGGCATCGAGTGGATTCGTCACCATAATCAGGATGGCGTTCGGCGAATACTTGACGATCGCTTGGACCACCGCCTTGATCACGTCGTAGTTGGCCTTCAGCAGGTCGTCGCGGCTCATCCCTGGCTTGCGCGGGAAGCCGGCGGTCACAACAACGATGTCGCTATTGGCCGTTTCGCGATAATCGCCCGAGGCTGTGGAAATGCCAGTGGCTCGTGAGTCCGATCCCAGGATTGGCGTGGATTCCATCATGTCCAGGGCCTTGCCTACGGGAACTCCTTCGAGGATGTCCGTCAGCACCACGTCGGCGAGTCCAGCATCGAGAATTCGCTGCGCCGTGGTTGAGCCAACGAACCCGCCGCCTACGACGGTGACTTTCTTCCGCATCAGTGCGCTCCTATAGAACTTACTGGCAAGGCCTCACCTCTAAAGAGGTGAGCTACAGAACAAAACATCAACAAAGGGGTTTGTAGCTCGGGTCTTTAGACCCGAGGGTTTTATGATCAGTCCGCGGCGACCGCGGCGGACATATTCTCGATGATGGCGGAGGCATACTCGGAGGTGCGCAACTTCCGCGCGCCTTCCATCATGCGCTCGAGATCGTACGTCACGCGCTTCTGCTGAATGGTGCGTTCGATGCCACTTTCGACGAGTTGCGCAGCTTCCTTCCACCCGAGGAAGTCAAACATCATCGCCCCCGAGAGCAACACCGAACTCGGATTAATTACGTCCTTATCCGCATACTTCGGCGCGGTGCCATGGGTAGCCTCAAAAACGCCGAAGCCATCGCCGATATTCGCGCCCGGCGCCATCCCCAGCCCGCCAACCTGCGCGGCGCAGGCGTCGGAGAGGTAATCGCCGTTCAAATTGGGCGTGGCGAAGACCTGATATTCGTCGGCGCGGGTAAGCACCTGCTGAAAAACGGAGTCGGCGATGCGATCGTTGATGAGCAGTTTTTTCTTCCACTGGCCGCGGCCGTGGCTGGTGTAGATCGAATCGAGGATCTGCTTCACTTCGCCGCAGACGCGTTTCTTGAAATCCTCGGTGGCAGTCTCGAATCCCGGCTCGATCATGGCGGCATTGCTTTCGACGCTCAAGTTCGCATCGCGATCTTTGTTATCGAGAACCCAGCTCTCGCGCTCGGTGACGGTCTGGCCGCGAAATTCTTCCGTGGCCAGCTCGTATCCCCAGTCGCGAAACGCGCCTTCGGTGAATTTCTGGATGTTGCCCTTGTGTACCAGCGTCACCACGCGCCGGTTATTTTCAAGCGCGTGCCGGATCGCTCGGCGCATCAGGCGCTTGGTCGCGGTCGGCGAAATTGGCTTGATGCCAATCGCCGAATCCTCGCGGACGCGTTTGGAGCCGCCCTTGAGCATTTCGTTGTTCAGGAAATCGATGAGGCGCTTCACCTCGGGCGTGCCGGAACGCCACTCGATCCCTGCGTACACATCTTCCGTGTTCTCACGGAAGATCACTACATCCATCCGCTCCGGGTGGCGCACGGGCGAGGGAACGCCCGGGAAGTAGCGCACCGGGCGGACGCAAGCGTAGAGGTCGAGGATTTGCCGCAGCGCGACATTCAGCGAGCGGATTCCGCCGCCAACGGGCGTCGTCAGCGGCCCTTTGATCGCGACCCGGAAATCACGGATGGCGTCGACGGTATCCTGCGGCAGCCACTCCTGAAACTTGTTGAATGCCTTCTCGCCGGCGAGGACTTCGAGCCACGCCACCCGCCGTTTCCCGCCGTAGGCCTTCTCGACGGCCGCGTCGAAAACACGTTGCGAAGCCTTCCAGATGTCGCGGCCGGTGCCGTCGCCTTCGATGAACGGAAGAATCGGCTGATCGGGAACTTGAAATGCACCACCGGCATAGTCGATCGGGTTTCCGTTGGCAGGGACCGCAACGCCGTTATAGGACTGCCTCATGTTTGCCGAACTCCGCAAGAGTAACACCGCGCCGAAAAGCGTCGCGGCAAGCCCGTAGACACGGACGCTGCAGCTTTTTCAAACGCTTGACGATAACACAAACTTTCGGGGCTGGCACGTTGATATACTGGCTGCACGCGGCGGTGAGATCGCTTGGGCGGGCTCAGCGTAAGCCTTCGTCAAGATGGCACATCGCTCATGCCCGAAGCTGCTTAAATATCGTAGTAGAGGTGAAATTCGTAGGGGTGCGGGCGCATGCGCATGGGATTGACTTCCTTCTGGATCTTGTAGTCAATCCACAGGTGGATGAACTCTTCGTGGAAGACGCCGCCCTTCAACAGGAACTTATGGTCGTTCTCAAGCGCCTTGAGCGACTCTTCGAGCGAGCCGGGCAGCGACGGCACGTGCTTTAGCTCTTCGGCTGACAACTCGTAAATATCCTTATCGAGGGGCTGGCCCGGGTCAATCTTGCTTTCGATTCCATCGAGCCCGGCCATGAGCATGGCCGAATAAGCCAGGTAGGGATTGCAGGAAGCGTCGGGGGGGCGAAATTCCAGGCGCTTGGCCTTCGGGCTCTGGGAGTAGACGGGAATGCGGACGGCGGCGGAGCGGTTGCGCTTCGAATACGCGAGATTCACCGGCGCCTCAAAGCCGGGGACGAGGCGTTTGTAGGAATTCGTCGTCGGCGCAGCAAGGCCCGCAATGGCCGGCGCGTGCCTCAGCAACCCGCCGATATACCACATCGCCGTTTGGCTCAATCCCGCATAGCTATCGCCCGCAAATAGCGGTTTGCCCTTCGACCACAACGACTGGTGCGTGTGCATGCCGGAGCCGTTGTCCTGAAAAATCGGCTTAGGCATAAAGGTTGCCGTTTTTCCGTACTGGTAGGCGACGTTTCGCACGACATATTTGTAAATCATCATGTTGTCGGCGGAGCGCACCAGCGTGTCGAACTTGAAGTCGATCTCGGCTTGCCCTGCCGTGGCGACCTCATGATGGTGACACTCGACGGTGAGCCCGCACGCCTCCATCTGCAGGACCATGTCTGTGCGCAGGTCCTGATAATGGTCGGTGGGTGGAACCGGGAAATAGCCCTCCTTGTAGCGGGGGCGGTAGCCGAGGTTGTGATCGGCGCGGCCGGAATTCCAACGGCCCTCCTCGGCGTCGATGTAGTAGAAGCCGTGCTGCTCGCGCTGGTCGAAGCGAACACTGTCGAAGATGAAGAACTCGGCTTCGGCGCCGAAGAAGGCCTGGTCGGCGATTCCGGTCTGCGCCAGATAGGCTTCGGCGCGGCGGGCGACGTGTCGCGTGTCACGATCGTAGGGCTTTCGAGTAGGCGGGTCGACCGCGTCCGCGATCATCACCAGGGTGGGCGTATCGCGGAACGGATCCATGAAGCGGGTGCTCGGGTCAGGCATGAGCAGCATGTCCGATTCGTGGATGGAAGCCCAGCCGCGAATGGAGCTGGCGTCCATGCCGAAGCCGTCCTCAAAGGACTCCGCCGTCAGCTCGTGGATGGGGAAGCTGACGTGCTGCCAGACGCCGGGAACATCGATGAAACGGAGATCGAAGATTTTGGCATTGTGTTTCGCAGCGTAATCGAGAACCGTCTTTGGATCCATCCTGCCTCCCCGCAGTGAGCGGCGGTCGCGGATTTAAAACGCACGACGATAGCGCATGAGTTGGGTCGCGTCAAGGAGCACAATGGCCGGTGGGCCGAAGGATTTGTTTATAGGTACGATAAGTTTCTCGAATGCCCGCAGTCGCGCTGTCCGCCCGCAAGGGAGGGAGACAATTTGTCCTTCGTTTCAGTCGTAGTATTCGGCGCCGAGGTGGGTAATCAGCTCTTCGCCCATCATCCAGCGCAGCGTGTTCTTCAATTTCATGAGCTGGATGAAGAGATCGTGCTCCGGATAAAGCTCAGGGGCGCACATCGGGGATTTGAAATAGAAGCTCAGCCATTCCTGGATGCCGCGCATCCCGGCGCGCTTGGCGAGGTCGAGGAACAAAACCAGGTCGAGGACGATGGGAGCCGCCAGGATCGAGTCGCGGCACAAGAAGTCGACCTTAATCTGCATCGGGTAGCCGAGCCAGCCGAAAATGTCGATGTTGTCCCAGCCCTCCTTGTTGTCGCCGCGCGGTGGATAGTAGTTGATGCGCACTTTGTGATGAATTTTGCCGTAAAGCTCGGGATAAAGTTTCGGCTGGAGGATGTACTCGAGAACGCCGAGCTTCGATTCCTCCTTGGTCTTGAACGAGCCGGGATCCTCCAGGATTTCGCCGTCGCGGTTGCCAAGAATGTTGGTGGAAAACCATCCGTTCATTCCCAGCATGCGCGCCTTGAAGCCCGGCGAAAGGATCGTCTTCATCAACGTTTGTCCGGTCTTGAAATCCTTGCCGGCGATAGGGACGCTTTTCTCGCGCGCGAGCTGGACCAGCGCCGGGACATCGACCGTAAGATTCGGCGCGCCGTTTGCGTACGGAATTCCCTCGGAGAGCGCGGCATAAGCATAGAGCATCGAGGGCGCGATCGCGGGATGGTTTTCTGTCATCGCCCGCTCGAATTCCTTGACGCTCTGATGAACCGGGTCCTGGGTCAAGTAAGTCTCTGTCGAACCGCACCACACCATCGCCAGCCGCTGCGCCCCGGATTTCTTTTTGAAGTTGCGGATGTCTTCGCGGATCTGCTCGGCAAGATCAAATTTCGTCTTGCCCTTTTTGACGTGAGTTCCCTGAAGGTTCTTGCAATATTCGCGGTCGAAAGCCGCTTTCATCGGCTTGATGTTCTTCAAAAACTTGCCAATTTTGTCCAAGTCGCGCGAGTCGAGCACGCCGCTTTTCTCGGCGGCCTCGCGCGCGTCGTCGGGGAAAACGTCCCACCCGCCGAAGACGAGATCATCCAATCCGGCCAGCGGGATGAAATCTTTAATCTTGGGCGAGCGACCTTCGGTCCGCTTGCCGAGCCGAATCGTGGCCATCTGCGTGAGCGATCCAATGGGAAGCGCTTGTCCTCGCCGCACCAACTCGACGCCGGCCATAAATGTGGTGCTGACGGCGCCCATTCCGGGCGTCAGCACCCCGAGCTTTCCTTTGGGCGGAGCGATACTCACTGGCCTGCGCATTCACTTTCCCCCGGGTGCGCCCGCGGCTGATTCATTGGAGCGCGAAGATGTGTTTCCCGCCGCCTTTCGCGGGTAGCCGATCGCCCGCGTTTGGTTCGCGCGTCATTGCGCGCGACGCCAAAAACAAAACCAAGTATGATGCGCGAACGATCCCTGTTTTGCAATGCGAATTAGGGAATGGGGAATTCGAGCGCCGCGGAGACTTGAGGCAGACAACAATCTTCTAAGTCAAATTCACATTGAAAGAAAGTCAGGAAAAAAGTTGGGAAGTGGGAGCGGCGCCTTTCGTTGCAGTTAGGTGCTCCTGGCGTGGCGCAGCTCCGCCCTGCAGCATTCCCAGCGGCGTGCGAGAGGGCGCCGACTTCTTGGTGGGAGTGTTCACGAACATTCCGGAGAACCCGAGCGTTACGATGATAGCTAGCGATCCCAGGAGCCCAAAGACCAACATCCGACGTTCCGTTCTCCCTGCGGCAAGGATGTTGAGAGCAAGCGTTGTTCCAGCCGGCCGATGCTCTAAGTCGCTGAAAAATAAGGGAAAAGGGGGGCGGCTTCGGACGGTGGCTGTCCCGAAAGGAAATTTGGTTGCCTTATTGATACATTCCGTGGGTGTCTGAACTGGCCGTTACAGCTTTTCGACCCGAATCGAGCCGTCCCCGGAAGTCAGTGTCAGCACGCCACCGCCACCGTTCAGCTTCCCGCGGATGGAAGAGCTGCTCAGCGAACCGGAGACGGTGACTGGAAAGTCTAAACTGATGTGGCCGTCACCCGTGTGCGCGTCAAGATCGGCGCTGAAATTTTCCGGCAAGCGGAGGTTGATTCGGCCATCGCCGGTGTGCAGCGTCCAACTGTTGGCGATTTTCGAGCCCGCAGCGGCATCGGCTTGAATGTTGCCGTCGCCGGATCTTAGAGAGAGAGAATCGAATCGGCCGCGCACGGTGATGTGGCCGTCCCCGGTATCTGCGTTTAACGTGCCGTCCAAATCCGATCCTTCGATATGACCATCCCCAGAATGCAGGTGAATATCGCCCTTTAGTCCATGGACATCCATGTTCCCGTCGCCCGTATCGATGCGAATGTTCCCCGCAACGGATTGCGAAGTGACATTCCCATCACCGCTATGGATTTCAAGATCGGCTTCCGGGGGAACGTGGACTTCCACCTTCAAGGATCGATGGTCGATGCCGAACCAGACCCAATGCATATTTCGCACGTCGACCTTTATCTGAACCCGATCGCCTTCCTGACTCTCGGTGATACGGACATTCTTGGGGATATTCCAACCGTTCGTGATGACATGCGCTTCCACTTCTCGCGTGGCCCCGGAGACGATATCGATGCTGCCGTCGTCCGTTTCAACGTGGACGGCGGGTTTGCCCGTCACTGAATATTTTTTCGACCACTCATCGGCATGGGCTGGCGCCGCTGCCGCTCCGGCAGCGAGCAGGGCAACCATGAAGGGCCAGCATTTACGCATTCACACTTCCTCCTCTTTTCACTTTAGAGGTACGAAGGATTGTCTGGAAAAGTTCCCATGCTGTGGGAGCGGTTTGTCAAGCCGACTTGCCCCGCGCCGCGGCGGCGTGCGCCCCATGGGGCTTCGGCCGCAAAGCTGCCAGGAATTTATCGACCGGCAACGCGTTGATCACGTCCTTCTTCTCGGTCCATCCGCGCCGCGCCGTAACGACCCCGTATTTGATGAAGCGCAGGTTGGCCGTCGAATGGGAATCGGTCGAGATCACAATCTTCACGCCTTTGTCTCTCGCTAAACGGACGTGCGTGTCCTTCAGGTCCAGACGATCGGGATAGGAATTGCACTCCATCACAACGCCATGCTTCTTTGCCGCTTCTAGAACTTTTTCCATGTCGTAATCAAACGGATCGCGGCGCAGGATGAGCCGCCCGGTGGGATGCGCGATGATCTGGGCATAGGGATTCTCGATCGCGGCCAGAATTCGTTCCGTCATCGCACTCCGGTCCAAATTCATGTACGAGTGCACTGAGCAGACCACCACATCGAGTTGCGCGAGCACTTCATCGTCGAGATCGAGCGAGCCGTCTTTGCGGATGTCCACTTCCATGCCCGCGAATAAGCGGATCCCGCCGGCGCGCTTTTCGGCCGCGCGGATTTTCTTGATCTGCTCGAGCGTGCGCTTTTCATCCAGGCCGTTCGCGACGGTGACCGCCTTCGAATGATCGGTCAGCGCGATGTATTCGTAGCCAAGATCGCGCGCGCCCTGCGCCATTTCCTCGATGGAGTTCTTTCCATCCGATGCGGTTGTGTGCATCTGCAGATCGCCGCGAATGTCCTTGAGTTCAATCAATTCGGGCAGCTTGCCCTGCTCGGCAGCCTCGATTTCGCCCGTGTTCTCGCGCAGCTCGGGCGGGATATATGCCAGCTTCAGCTTCGAGTAGATTTCTTCCTCGGTTTGGCTGGCGACGACACGACCTCCCTTCAGGGTTGTCAGCGCGTACTCGTTGAGCGTGAAGCCCATTTCATTCGCCCGCCCGCGAAGGGTCACGTTGTGTTCCTTCGAACCGGTGAAATAGAGCAGCGCAGCCCCGAAGCTTTTCTTCTGTAGCAGCCGCACGTCCACCTGCATGTCGTTTCCGAGCAGGAAACTGACTTTGTTCTCGCCGCGCGCCAGCACCCGCTGAATTTCCGGGAATTTCAGAATGTGGTCGGCAACTGAGTCCACATCTTTCTGCTTGGCGCTGCCGGGGCGCATGCTGACGAGCAGGTCGAGATCGCCGATCGTCTCCTTGCCGCGCCGCAACGAACCCGCCGGCGTGACGGACTCGACTGCGTTGCCGGCCTTCACGATGTACTGCGACAACCGCTCGGCAGTTTCGGTCGCGGTGTTCAGGTGGAAGCGTCCGGAAGAGCGCTTGAACACCTCGATCGCCTTCAGAATATTCTGCTCGCTCTTTTCCCCGAACCCGGCGAGTTCCTGCAGCTTGCCTTCGAGTGCGAGTTTTTCAAGATCGGCAACGGTTGCGCATTTGAACTTGCGCCAAAGCAGCGCCGCCTTCTTCGGGCCAAGGGATTGCAGCGTGAGCAGATCGAGAATCGTGGGCGGGTATTTCTTCAGCAGCTTCTTGCGCAGCGAGTAGTCGCCGGTCTTCAGGATTTCGCGGATATGCTCGGCCATGCCTTCACCGATGCCCGGAAGGGCGGTCAGCTTCTCTTCGTCTTGGGCGATTTGCTCAATCGATTCGGCAAGACCCTCGAGTAGCTGGGCGGCGCGCTCGTAGCTACGGTATCGGCCGATAATGGCGCCATCAATTTCGAGCAATTGCGCGGTGTGATGCAGGATTTTGGCGACTTCGCGATTGTCCATGCCGTTGATTATAAGAGGAAAAGTGGCTGGTGGACAGGGTAAGCGCCTCGCGATCGCGTGGGAGCCGCGCAGCCAGGAGTGGCTGTGCCGCACAACTGCTTGGCTTGACCGCGGCGATTTAAATCAGCGATGAAACCGCAGGTAATACAGAATCGCCGCCACTGACTTCGCGTCTCGAATCTTGCCGGTGCGAATCCATTTTTCCGCTTCGTGCAATTTGACGATGCGGGACGTAATCCGCTCATCTTCTTCCGGGCGGGCCTGTCCTTCCCGCAGGCCTTCGGCGGCGAATACAACCATTCTTTCGGTGACGAATCCGGGCGTGGGGAAGAGGTCCATCAGCTTCCGGTAACGGCGCGCCGTATACCCGGTTTCCTCCGCCAGCTCGCGGCGGGCGGCGGTGAGGGGCGACTCGCCGCGATCGATTCTTCCAGCGACAAGTTCCCAAAGAAAACGCCCGACGGAATGGCGGTACTGCCGGATCATCAGAATGCGGCCTCCTGGGAACACGGGCATCACAACCACCGAGCCGGGATGCACCACCACATCCCGCGTGGCCTCGACACCTCCGGGCTCGATCACTCGATCCCGTCGAACACTAAACACTCGGCCCGCGTAAACCGTCCGGCTGCTCAAGATCTTTGCGATGCCGCGGTTCTTATTTGTCGCCAGAGTGCACCTCCGTTAGGGCCGCCCCCATCATACGGTGTGCGGGCGCCGAATTGCCAACCTCTCCGAGATATCGCCCGGCACCTTTTCTTGTCTCGTTCGGTGTGTTCGGATATTCTGGTTTCGGAATTTCCCGGCAAATGCTCGCAGACTGATGCCCATCAACACGCTCATCGTGGATGACGAACGGCCGGCTCGCGACGAGCTCGCTTATCTCCTGAAGGCCTTTCCCGACGTCAACATCGTGGGGCAGGGAAAGAACGGCCTCGAAGCAGTTTCGCTGATCAAGGAGCACAATCCGGACCTGGTTTTCCTCGATGTGCAGATGCCGGGTCTCGATGGATTCGGCGTGATCAAGAAACTGGTCGAACGCAAACTTCGCCTTCCTCAGATCATTTTTGCTACGGCGTTTGACAATTACGCCGTGCACGCCTTCGAAGTGAACGCCGTCGATTACGTTTTGAAGCCGTTCGACAAGGGCCGGGTCGCCAAGGCTATCCAGCGCGCCAAGAAAATGGTCGAAGCGAACTCCTCGCCGGTCGAGCGCCTCGAAAGTCTCGTCGGCCAGCTCGGCGCGACGAAGGCGGCGCAGCCGGTCAAGCTCCTGATGAAGTCGCAGTCGCGTCTCTTACTGATCGACGCCGAAGAGATGGTCTATGCCTCGATCCAGGATGGCACGATCACGATTTACACCCGCGAGGCTGAAGGCGTCTCGAATTTCCGCACCATCGAGGAGCTGCAAGCCTCGCTCGATGCCGACAAATTCTGGCGCGCGCACCGCTCTTATCTGGTGAACATCAACCAGATCAAGGAAGTCGTGCCGTGGTTCAAGTCGAGCTACATGGTGAAGATGAATGACAAGCGCGCCAGCGAAATCCCCGTCAGCCGCGCCCAGACCAAGCGCCTCCGCGAATTATTGAAACTCTAAGCACCAGCTCGAACTCAGCATGCATTCCGACTTGGGGCCGTAAGGGCTCAGCATGCTGTGCCCGTTTCAATCGCGTCGCGGTCACATTTGGGCCTCCCTCAACGCTGTGCTAGTATCGTCCGTTTGATTGCCGATGGATTTTTCCCTCACCAGCGACCAGCTCCTTATCCGCGACACCGTCCGCCAGTTCATGGAAACCGAGATGCGCCCGATTCTGCGCGATCTCGAACGCTCGGACAAATTCCCAGCCGAACAGATCCGCAAGCTCGGCGAGCTCGGTTGTTGCGGGATGCTCGTGCCCGAAGAATGGGGCGGCGCGGGGACGGACACCATCAGCTATGCGCTGATGATCGAAGAAGTGGCGCGAGTCTGCGCCTCTACCGCCGTCATTCTTAGCGTTACGAACTCCGTCGCCGGCATGCCTATCTACAAATACGGCACCGAGGCGCAAAAGAAGAAATACTTGCACCGGCTCTCGCGGGGGGAAACACTCGGCGCCTTCTGCCTCACCGAGCCGCAGGCCGGGTCCGATTCCGCGGGCATCCAGAGCTGCGCAACACGCCAGGGCAACCAGTACACTATCAACGGCACAAAAATCTGGGTCTCGAATGCCGGTGCCTCGGGCGTCTACGTGGTCTTTGCGAAAACGGACCCCGCAGCGGGAGCACGCGGGGTTACTGCTTTCCTCGTCGAGCCAAATTTCCCTGGCTTTCGCATCAGCCGTTACGAGGATAAAATGGGTTTGCGGTTATCGCACTCGGCCGAAATCGTCTTCGAAGATTGCGGCGTGCCGGTCGAGAATCGCCTTGGCGACGAGGGGCAAGGTTTGAAGATCGCTTTGGAAGCGTTGGACGGGGGACGAATCGGGATCGCGGCGCAGGCTGTCGGGCTGGCTCAGGGAGCGATCGAGGCTTCCGCGCGTTATGCGAAGCAACGCCGTGCCTTTGGGAAAACAATTTCAGACTTTCAAGCGATTCAGTCGATGCTGGCGGATATGCAAACCGAAATTGAGGCCGCGCGGGCGCTGACACACCACGCCGCCTGGATTCGCGATCACGGCGGCCAGCGTCTTGGCCCTCACGCCGCTCGCGCGAAAGTCTACGCCAGCGAGATGGCCAATCGCGTTGCAGCCAAGGCCGTGCAGATTCATGGCAGCCTGGGCTATTCACGGGAAAGCGACGTCGAGCGCTACTATCGCGACGCGCGCGTTCTGACAATTTACGAGGGAACCAGCGAAATGCAGCGCATTGTCATCTCCCGCGATCTTCTGCACTCGTCAGGAGGCGCGTAGGTGAATCCTGCGGAGAACGCCTTAGCCGGCGAGTTCAGCCAGCGCACCCGCGCGAAGGGCAAGCGCAAACGAGTCCTCAGCGGGATGCGTCCCACCGGCCGTCTTCACCTCGGCCATTATTTCGGCGCCCTTTCCAATTGGCTTAAGTTGCAGGAGGAATACGACTGCTTCTATTTCGTCGCCGACTGGCACGCGCTGACCACGCATTACGAAGAAACTTCGTCGATCGCACAGAACACCCTCGAAGTCGTAACCGACTGGCTTTCCGTCGGCCTTGATCCGGAGAAATCGACGATGTTCGTGCAGTCCCAGATTCTCGAACACGCCGAGTTGCATCTGCTTCTGTCGATGGTTACACCCCTGAGCTGGCTCGAGCGCGTACCCACCTACAAAGAGCAGATCGAAAACCTCAGGGACCGCAACCTGGGTACTTACGGTTTCCTCGGCTATCCGTTACTTCAGACCGCCGACATTGTCATGTACGGGGTCCCGAAAACGGAGCTGCTTGTTCCGGTGGGAGAGGACCAGGCTCCCCACATCGAGCTTTCCCGCGAGATTGTGCGCCGGTTCAACGCTTACTTCGGACTGAGAGTTGACCGCGACAAGCTTTCAGCGCCGAGGAACCTCGAAGCCGCAACGGCCCTATGCACGCAGCTATCTTTGCAACCGGGACAACAGTTTACTTGGGAGAGTGCCCCAAGCGCAGTGGATGTTGCGCAACGCATTCGCCGCCACGCGGCAGAGATAGGCTTTAAGAACTTTGTCGAGTCGTATCCGAAGTGCAGGCCGTTCATTCGTCAAGAAAGCATTCTACGGGAACCGGAGGTGATGCTGACGGAAACGCCGCGACTACCGGGCACAGACGGCCGCCGCATGGCGAAAAGCTACGGCAACGCCATCTGGCTGAGCGATCCACCGGATGAAATCCGCGGCAAAGTCCACAACATGATGACCGATCCGCAGCGGGTGCGGCGCACCGATCCCGGGCGACCGGAGGTCTGTCCTGTTTTCGCTTACCACAAATTGTTCTCGACTCCCGATGTCATCGCATGGTCGGACCACGGATGCCGGACGGCTGAGATCGGGTGCGTCGATTGCAAAGCCAAAATGGCCGAGGGGCTGATCCGCTGGATAGAGCCGATTCAAGCACGCCGCAAAGAACTCGAGGCGCAGCCGCAGCAAGTTTGGGATATTCTGGACGCGGGGTCGGCGCAGGCTCGGAAGACAGCGCGCCGGACGATGCGCCGCGTGCGCGAAGCGATCTTCGACTGGGACGCGGTTCGCAAAGCTGCAAGTGTGGCCGGACCGAGCATTCGCAAAGTGGCGACCGGAGACTAGATTGGCGACTCCGTACAAAATCCAGCTCCCCATCTACGAAGGCCCGCTCGATCTTCTTCTTGACCTGATCCGCAAGCAAGAAATCGACATTCACAACATCCCCATCGCGCAAATCACCCAGCAGTATCTCGATTATCTTCACGCCCTCGAAGAGCTCGACATCGACGTCTCCTCCGATTTCATCTACATGACGGCAACGCTGATCCACATCAAGTCGAAAATGCTCCTGCCGCCCGACCCGCTGGCTGGCCCGGAAGACCAGATGGACCCACGCGAGGAGCTGGTGCATCGTCTGCTCGAGCATGAAAAATTCAAAAACGCGGCGCAATTGCTCTACCAGAAACAGCAAATCGAAGCGCACGTCTGGTCGAACCCGGACCGCTCGATGTACGAAGGCGAGGACGTCGAAGGCGAGATGGTTGTCTCGCTCGTGGACCTCGTGAAGGTCTTTCAGCAGGTGCTCGAACGCAGCAGGGTAATCCCCAAGATCGAGCTCCAGCACGAAACTTTTACGGTCGCCCAGATGATGGAGAAACTGCGGAAGCGGCTCTCCGCGAGCGAAGATCCGCTCTCGCTCATCGAGTTTTTCGAATCCTGCCCGTCCCGCCATGCCATGATCATCGCGTTTCTGGCCGTGCTCGAAATGGTCCGCCTGCAAGCGGTCGTGCTGGTGCAGTCGGATCTGTTCGCGGACATCCGTCTGCGCAAACACCGAATGTTCGACCTGGTATTTTCCGGCGGGGAAGCCATCTCGAAGATTGAGGAGCAATACCAGTGACCCTGACGCCGCAAGAATTGCGCTCGGCGCTCGAAGCCATCATTTACGTTGCCGACGAGCCGGCGACACTCGATCAGATTTCCGGCGCTCTCGGCATCGAAAAATCCGAGGTGCGTCACGCACTCGATGAGCTGGTCGCGTCATACGCCGCCGACGATCGCGGAATCGAAATCCGCAAAGTGGCCGGCGGCTGGAAGTTTTACACCAAGCCGCAGCATCACGACGCCGTGCGGAAGTTCATCAAGAGCCTTCGCCCGCCGTTGCGCCTGACGATGCCTGCACTCGAAACCCTGGCGGTGATTGCCTATAAGCAGCCAGCCACGGGCCCGGAAATTCAGGAAATCCGGGGCGTGAATTGCGCCGGAGTCATTAAAACGCTGCTCGAAAAGCGCCTCATCACCACCGCCGGGCGGAAAGAAGTGATCGGCCGGCCAATCCTGTACCGCACGTCGAAAGAATTCCTGATGCGCTTCGGCCTGTCGGACGTGGATGAGTTGCCCAGCCTGAAGGAATTCGAGCAATTGGCTCAGGCGGCTCTCGGCGCCGACGAGGGAATCGCGCCTATCGAGCCGGAAGAAGCCGCACCCTCGGATTCAATGCTGGCGTCCAGGGCTGATGGAGAGGGAAGCACTGACAGCGCAGCATCCGCCGAGCAACGTTCGCGCGCTGCTGTAGCAGTCGCTGGAACATCGCCCAAGGCCGCAGCGGAGACCACATCTCCGGCTGAAGAAGCTCAACAAAATCTGCCGCCATCATCGTGACAGGGCTCGCGAAGCGGCGCCCTTAGGACGGTTATTTTCGGGCTGGATCACCCTTTCGTGCGTGGATCGGCATTCAGGCGGAAGATGGAAGAACGTCTGCAAAAAATCATCGCTCGCGCAGGAGTTGCGTCGCGCCGCCACGCGGAGCAAATGATTCTCTCCGGCCTCGTGACCGTGAACGGCCGCGTCGTGACGCAGCTAGGAACCAAAGCCGATCCCTCGCGCGATCACATCAAGGTCAGCGGCAAGCTCCTACAAGCTTCAGAAAAAAAGATCTACCTTGCGCTGAACAAACCCGCCGGAGTAGTGGCGACGCTCAGCGATCCGGAGGGCCGTCGATCGTTGTCAGAGCTCCTCCGCGGCGTCCCACTGCGTGTTTACCCGGTTGGTCGCCTGGAATATGCAGCATCCGGTCTGCTGCTGCTGACGAACGACGGCGAGCTGACGAATCGAGTGATGCGCGCCCATGGTCTGCGCCAGACCTATTTCTTCAAGCTGAAGGGACCACTGGCGCAGTCGGAGCTCGAAGACCTGGAACGCGTGACCGGGCTTCGCCTGGAGCGCGCCAAGAGCGGCGCAAATCCGTGGTACGAGGTAACGTTGACAGAATCTCGGCGTGACGCACTCCGCCAAAAGTTGATCACGATGAAGCATCCCGTTGAGAAGATAAAGCGTGGAGCGATCGGACCAGTGGAGCTCGACTCCCTCCCGCCCGGGCGTTACCGCGCGCTCACCGCGCACGAAGTTGCAGCGCTCGAGAAGGCGGTTGCCGCCGCAACGCGATTTTCCAAGGCCATCGGTAAGAATCGGAGCCGCGGCGGTGAACTCGCCGAGCGGCAGGGCACTCCGCGGGATCTCATCCGGCGGCCGGGAACACGAGTCTTTCGAAAGCAGCCTTTCAAGTGACTCTAGAGCGAATGACTGAGCCCTGCCGCGAGGTTCCCGAGTTTATTCGCAAGATCGAGCCCTACGTTCCGGGAAAGCCCATCGAAGAGGTCGAACGCGAAATGGGGATCCGCGCCATCAAGCTCGCTTCCAACGAAAACCCGCTTGGACCTTCACCGCTTGCTGTCGAAGCCGCGAAAAAAGCGCTCGCCGATTCCAACCGCTATCCTGATGGCGGTGGTCACTATCTCCGCGAAGCCCTGGCGCAGCGCCACGGCGTTGCGATGGATAATCTGATTCTCGGCGGAGGCTCGACCGACCTGATCGAGCTCGCTGCTCGAGCGCTGCTGTGGCCGGGTCTCGAAGGGGTCACAACCGAAGGCACGTTCCCGATCTATTCGATTGCGATTCGGGCATCGGGAGCGCGGCTGGTGGAAGCGCCGCTGCGCGATTATCGCTACGATCTCGACGCAGTCGCTGAGGCGCTGTCGCTTCAAACGAGGGTTGTATATCTCGCGAATCCAAACAATCCCACCGGAACGATGTTCACTGCCACGGAGTTCGACGCGTTCCTCGGCCGTGTTCCGGAAAGAGCGCTGGTTGTTCTGGACGAAGCCTATTACGAATACGTCGACCGGCCTGATTACTCGCGATCGATCGATCTTGTGCGCCAGGGCCGTTACCTGCTTGTCCTGCGCACGTTTTCCAAAGTCTATGGCCTGGCAGGTCTGCGGGTCGGCTACGGCATCGGGCCAAAATCGCTTCTCGAGGAATTGAACAAAATCCGCGCGCCGTTCAATACGTCCGGCGTGGCTCAAGCGGCGGCCCTGGCGGCCCTTGACGACACCAAGCACGTCAACCGGTCGCTCGAAGCTAACCGCGCAGGACTCGTTCAGCTTGCCCGAGGGCTGGACGAGATGGGCATCCGGCATGTTCCCTCGGTTGCGAACTTCGTGCTCGTCGAATTGGGCAGCGACTCTCAGCCAGTCGCGCAAGAATTGCTAAAGCTAGGTGTGATTGTGCGCCCGATGGGATGGATGGGGTTTCCTCGGGGCATCCGAGTGACCGTCGGAACCGTGCAAGAAAACGACAAATTCCTCCGGGCCCTGGCCAAGGTGCGCGTCCCCGCCGGAGCCAACAGCGGGAACAAGCCTTCGAGAACTCGATGAGCGACGGGCCAGCTGATCCGATCGCCGAACTTCTAAAGACCAGCCACACGATCGCCGTAGTCGGCCTCTCCTCCCGGCGCACCCGCCCCAGTTTTGGTGTGGCTCAATATCTGCAATCGGCAGGCTATCGCATCATTCCGGTAAATCCCAACGAAACCGAGGTACTCGCCGAGAAGTGCGTAGCGCGTCTCGAAGATATCCATGAGCGAGTGGACATCGTTGACATATTTCGCCGCTCGGAATTCGTGCCCGAAATCGTTGAAAGCGCGATCCGCATCGGTGCGCGCGCCGTGTGGATGCAGGAAGGCGTAGTGCACCCGGAAGCCGCCGAGCGCGCCCGCCGCGCCGGGCTATTCGTGGCAATGGATGCGTGCACGGCAAAGGAGCATGCCAAGCGCCTCCGTCGTCCATCCGATTGAGACTCCTCCGTCCGGTGGAAGACACGGGCAACACCGATCAAGTGCCCGGCGCGACGGATCCGAAGTGGGTTTGTAGCCCAGGTCTTCAGACTCGGGCCTTTTGTGATTACGGTAATGGGTACACCATCAAGATGCGTTTGCCGGGTTGAGTCACGCCAAGCCAGCGGCCATCGAGCGAGATCGAAAAATCGCGAAACAGCAGGTCGTGCAGAACAGGATCGAAACTTCCACCGGGAATGTGGACCCAGATCAAGTCACTGGACTTGTTCGTCGCGCCGCGTTTCAAAAGGACACGCTTCTCATCGGGCGCCCATTCGTACCGGCCGAACGCAACGGTCACGCTGGTCGCTTGACCGGGCGAGCTGAGATCGCGAACCTCGAGCGTATTGCCGTCGTGAAAAAACGCAACCTTGGTCGCGGAAGGGGAGAGCACAAGCTGGCCGATGAACCCGTCCAGCACTGCCAGGTCTTTAACGGACTGTCGAATGAGGTCGAGCTGCACCAGCTTGACGGGCCCGGTAAGGCTGCGGTCACGCTCGATGGCGACTGCGGAATTGTGTTTCGCATCCCAGGAGACAGCCGTAAAGGTGCGGCCCTCCAGAATTGATCCGCCACGTCCGCCGGCCGGACGAACTGTGCTAATCCCGAATAGCAATTTTGGCTTCACAACCTCTTCGAGATACGCGACGGTCTGGCCGTCGCTCAGCCACACAGCCTGATAGGCGTTATCGACCGCGCTGTTTTTGGTTCCAGCGATATTGATTTCCTTCCCCTCGTCGTCCATCAGATCGACAAGCTGGCCTTCTCGCGTCGTTCCCTTCTCGTCGATCACTTGGTCAGTGAGCATCTCGACGGCGAGGCGGTGGCTGTCGGGAGACCAACTGATGGCGTGGATGGCGTAGCTGTATGGTGTGGAGGACTTCACCAACTTCTCGCCTTCGACAATGCGTTTCCTCTTGCCATCCGGGGAGGTCACCCAAATATCGTCGCGCTCGAGGTCGTAGTGTTTTGTCTTCATGAGGTGACGCACGGCATAGGCGATCCGGCCGTCGGGAGCAAATTCGAAGGTCATGCAGTCTTCGTCGATGGTCAGCGTCGGGCGACCTTCTTCTTGACAGAGGGCCGACACGCCCAGCAGCGCAAAGGGAAGGAAAATCGTCAGCACCCCAATCCAAGCAGCAGGAGCGAGAACGCGAGGAGGCTTCTGACGCATTGTTGTTGCGGAGCCTCTCACTTCGGTTCGCTCTCGGAAGGCTTCTTCTGAATCTTGCGGATTTCTTCGAGCCGTTGACGCAGCCGAGCTTCGAATCCCTCGTCGGTGGGGTGGTAATAGGTGCGCCCGAGGAGGCTTTCGGGCAAGCAGCTCATGTCCGTAACTTTTTCTTCCGCATCGTGGGCGTACTGGTAGCCTTTGCCGTATCCGAGGTGCCTCATCAAACCGGTAACCGGATTTCGCAGGTGAAGCGGCACGGGTTCGGCGATTGTGTTCTGCAGGTCCTCGCGAGCAGCGCGATAGGCTGTGTCGAGCGCGTTCGATTTCGGAGCTAGGGCCAGATACACCGCTGCTTCGGCGAGTGCGAGTTTGCCCTCTGGCGGCCCGATGAAATCGAAGCCTTGCATCGCGGCCATGGCCAGTCTCAAAGCATCCGGATCGGCCAGCCCGATATCCTCGCTGGCCATGCGCACCAAACGCCGGGCCACGTAAAGGGGATCTTCGCCCGATTCGAGCATTCGCACGAGCCAATAGAGTGCTGCATCAGCATCGGAATTGCGCACCGACTTGTGCAGCGCGGAGATGAGATTGTAATGTTCTTCGCCGGCTTTGTCGTAGGGCAGCAGCTTGCGCTGCAACACTTCCTCGAGCAGCGCGGTTGTGGGGATCTTCCGGCCGCCAGAATCGGGCGTGATGCTGTGAGCGAGCGTCTCGAGAACGTTATAGGCGGCGCGGGCATCGCCGTTTGCGTACGTGGCGATGCGCTCGAGCAATTCGTCTCCGACTTCGATTGTCTCCTTGCCCAGGCCGCGCTCGGGATCCGTCACCGCCCGCCGCAGAAGGCCTTCAATCTGCTCGGCGGTCAGCGCGTGGAGGACGTACACCTTCAGCCGCGATAGCAGCGGGGAAATCACTTCGAACGATGGATTTTCTGTGGTCGCGCCAATCAACGTGATGTTGCCTGCTTCGACGTGCGGGAGAAATGCGTCCTGCTGCGCCTTGTTGAAGCGATGCATTTCATCCACGAACACAATCGTGCGCCGCCCGTAGGCTCGAGCCCTTTCCGCAGCAGACATCACCTGCTTGATTTCCTTGATTCCTGAAAGCACGGCACTGAACGGAATGAACTCGGAGCGCGTTTTGTGGGCGATGATGCGCGCAAGGGTGGTCTTGCCGCAGCCCGGCGGGCCCCAGAAGAGCATCGAGGTCAAGTCGTCGCGTTCGATCTGCACGCGCAGCGGTTTGCCTGGGCCAAGCAGTTCTTCCTGCCCGACGAATTCGTCGACCGTGTGCGGCCGCATACGGTCGGCAAGAGGCCGCGGTCCCGCCTGATCCTCTTTCGGTTCGATGGCGCGAAACAGACCCATGTTTAACTCCTGGCCCCGCGCTGCCGCGCGACCTCATAGAGGAGCACGGAAGCTGCGACCGCGGCGTTCAGTGAGTCCACCCTGCCCACCAAAGGGATGAGAATAGAGGCATCCGCCGAGCGCTCAATCTCCGCCGGCAGCCCCGCTCCTTCGTTGCCAACCACAATCGCGAGCGCATCTCGCAGATCGAGATCGCCGGGCGCATGGCCAGGCCTCTCAGGGGTGCCGCGTGTGGAAGCAGCAAAAACCTTAAGTCCTGAGACGCGCAACTGAGCCAGCGCAACGGGCGCGACGAGTCCGCTCAAGATCGGCAGCCGCATGGCGGACCCCGCAGACGCCCGCAAGACTTTGGGCGCCCACGGATAGGCGGTGCCGCGCGTCGCGATCGCTCCGGTTGCCCCAAATGCTTCAGCAGACCGAAGGATTGTGCCGACGTTTCCAGGATCCTGTACCCCGGCCAGCATGACAACCAGCGGAACATCGCCTCGCAGCAAGTCGTCGAAACACCAACCGCGCGATTTGGCGAGAGCGGCAATGCCTTGCGGGCTCTCAGTTGCTGAAATCCCCGCGAACAGTTTCTCGGTTGTGCGCAGAATCTGGGGCAGGGAAGCGGGATCGGCCGTGCGCCGCCCGAAATTCTCTGCGAGCTTCTTGAGGTGACTCTCGCCCGCAGGGCTGACAAGAATCGCTTCCATTTCCATTCCTGATCGCAAAGCCTCTTCGACCAGGTGCGGACCTTCGAGCCCGATCAGCTCTTCCTTAGCCGGGCCAGGTCCATCAAGCGCCGCCCGGAACGTCTTCAACCATCGATTCCCACGGCTGGTGATGACCTCGCGCCGTTCAGCGGTCCCCCTGCCAAAGGGTCGGTTTCGACGGAAGGGAATTGACCGGGTTTCCATACTTCGGAGCCTAGCAAACGCCTTTGCAGCCGTAAAGCTGCAGGCGTAGAGAGAGCGAAAATACAGTGCGCATTCATCTTGCGCCACCGTAAAGGCTATGGTAGCTTCCCGCAGAATCATGGCGCAACCCGCCGCGAGCAAACACTTTGCCCGTCGAAGTCCTGAAAATCTCACCGGAAGCGCCCGAGAAGTACGGTGTTCGGTACGCCGCGGGGTTCGTCCAGCGTGGGCAGGTTGTAGGAGTGCCTACCGATACCTTCTACGCCCTATCGGCCGATCCATTTAATCTGGCGGCCATAGAGGAGGTCTACGCTCTAAAGGGTCGCCCAGAGACGAAAGCCTTGCCAATCCTGGTGGATTCCATCGAGATGGCTGTCACCCTGACTCGTGACCTCCCCGACAATTTTCTTGTCCTGGCGCACGAATTCTGGCCCGGAGCGCTCACCCTGGTCGTCGATGCCACCCACCGCCTTCCTTTGAAGGTTACTGGAAACAGCGGGCGGGTGGCGCTGCGGTGGCCCAATTCCCGCATCGTCAGTGCCCTGATCGGAGCGGTCGGCGGACCAATTACCGGCACCAGCGCCAATCTTTCCGGATTTCCTTCCTGCACTAATGCGGTACAAATCGTCAAACAGTTAGGCGACCGCTTGCCGCTGGTGCTCGACTCCGGAGATACCGGCGCAATTCTGGCTTCCACGATCGTGGCCGTGCGGGGTGACGACTGGTCGGTGGTCCGCGAAGGCGCGGTCTCCGAGGAAGAGATCCACAAAGCCCTCGCCTCTTAGTTCACTCGACGGTGATCCTCTCCAGGAAATCGTAGTCGCCGGTCGGCGATAGCTCGACATTCGCTACGCGTTGGCGATGCACGCAGATATTGTCCATATACCAGAGGTTGATATACGGCGCGTCCTCCGCGACGATCTTCTGTACCGCGGAGAAAATCTCCCTCCGCTTTTCCCGGTGCGGCTCGGCGCCCGCCCGGTCGAGCAGGGAATCGAGATCGGGATTCCGATAGTGCCCGCGGTTCGCGCCATTCGGAGGAAATTTTCGCGAGCTGAAAACGTACTCGAAGATTTGCGGATCATTGTTTCCGCCGACCCAGCGCTGCGTGTAAAGCTGGAAGCTCCCTCGCGTAATGTCGGAATAAAACGTGGCGAATTCGAGCGGTCGAAGCTCGAGCGCCACGCCGACGCGTCTCCACTGATCTTGCAGCGCCGCGCTAAGAAGGCGCGTAGACTCTTCCGTCGACGTCTTTAACGTCAGGTGCAACCGGATGCCGTCCACGCGCCGCGGGAACCCCGCCCCATCGAGCAGCTTCTCCGCCCGGCTTGGATCGTAGTCGTATTGCCTGACGTTTGGCTCGTAAGCCCAATGGTTAGGCGGGAGCAGGCTTGCCGCCGGCCGAGCCTGTCCCCGCAACAAATAACGAATCAACGTGGCACGGTCGGTGGCGTAGGCCAGCGCCTGGCGGACTTCTTTGTGCCTCAGAACCGAGTCATCAAAATTGAAGGCGACGTAAGCCAGCGTGGTGCCGGGCTCTTGCGTGATCGCAATCCCGGAGTACCGCTCGAGCGCCACGGTCATGTCCGGGGTGAGGCTGTTGAATGCCAGGTCGGCACTCCCCTTGCGCAGCTCGAGGGCGCGCACCGTCCCATCGGGGACAATCCGCAAACGCAACCGATTGATCCGCGGCCGCCCGCCGAAGTAGTCAGGGTTTGCCTCAAGCGTGACTTCTTCATCGGCCGTCATTTCCACGAATCGGAACGGCCCGGTGCCGTTTGGATGCTGCGCGATTTCGAAACCGGCGCTTTTTGGGACGATCCCGATACCCGGCCGTGTCAGGTTCCACAGGAACGACGCGTCGGGCTCGCGCAGATGGAATAGAACCGTAGACTCATCCGGCGCGCTAACGGATTCCACCGTGCGAAACGCGCCTCTCTTCGGAGTCTTCACCGCACCGGACAGAATCGAGTCGAAGGTGTATTTCACATCCGCCGAGCTGAGCACCTCGCCCGTGTGGAATCTCACGCCGCGTCGTAGATGGAAAACGTATGTCTTCGAATCCCACATCTCCCACCGCTCGGCCAGATCGGGCGCCGGATTCATCTGCGCGTCATGACTCAGAAGGCTGCTGTAGAGCAGCCCGTGAATGCGCTCCGAATACGCGTCCGTGCCGATGCGTGGATCGAGATTCGCAGGAGAAGCTTCAATCAGGAAATCCACCGCGCCAGCATCGGCAGTGGTGTTTGTGGCGCAGCCGGAGAAGCCGAGCGAAATGAACGCGGCCAAAGAGAGAAACGCGGAACGAAGACTATCGAGGTGGCGCATGGCTGAGTTTCCCTAGGATGGCGGGATGCTTCGCCCCGGTCGCGGACGGCAAGTTATTCGGCCTGCTGTGAAAGGTCTCGTAGGCCAGGATTGCGAAGGCAAACGCCTCTTTGGCGTCCCCGGAAATTCCGAAGTGTGACGACGGCAAGATTTCCACGCCGGGCAGGAGGGCGGCAAGCTCCGCCATGAGCAATGGGTTCTGCGCTCCGCCCCCGGAGACGATCAAGTCGTGAATTTTCGCCTTCGGTAGGATGAACTTGCGGAACGCGCCGGCAATCGAAACGGCAGTAAAAATGGTGGCCGTTCTCACAAGGTCTTCTGAACGAAAACGCCGCTTCCGCGCCCATTCGATCCATCTTTCCACGTATTCGCCCCCGAACTGCTCACGCCCCGCGGTCTTGGGTGGCGACAATCGAAAGTAGGGATGCGCGAGTGACTTTGCCAGCAATGCATGAATCGTTTTTCCGCTCAACGCAATCTGGGAATTCCGGTCACACTCCAGACGGCCGTGGCTGAAGTGCCGGACCAAGCCGTCGATGATCATGTTGCCGGGCCCGGTGTCGAATGCCCACACATCTTCAGCTCGCGCGCCGGCCGGTATCGCCGTGACATTCGCGATGCCCCCGATATTGAGGGCGACCCGCCCCCGGGCGGAATCTCGAAAGAGCAGGTAATCAACGAAGGGCACGAGCGGGGCGCCTTGTCCATTTGCGGCAATATCCGCAGGCCGAAAATCGGCGATCGTCGTGACTCCGGTGCGCTCGACAATCACTGCCGGCTCGCCGATTTGCAGTGTCGAGGCCGTGCGTCCGGCATCAAGAGCTCGCGCGGGCTGGCCTTGATGGAAGATGGTCTGCCCGTGCGACCCGATCAAATCGATTTTATCAGGCGATATTCCGAATCGCTTGCAAGCGGCAAGCGTGGCGCGGGCAAATTGCTCGCCAACCGCGAAATCCAATTGACTGATTTCCGCCGCGGTAGTCGCGCCCCCGTTGGAAACGCGCAGCACGGCTTTGTGGATGGCCTCCGGATAAGCAACCGCGTGAAATCCTTCGAGCTCGGCAGAGATCTTCGGCGGCTGACCCGAAATCTTCACCAGCGCCACATCAATGCCATCGGCCGAGGTTCCGGACATCAATCCAAGAACGCGCATCGGGCGGGCAGGACTCACGAGAGCTGCTTCTTGAGCGCTGCGAGCAGATTCAGCGCTTCGAGAGGCTTCATGTTGTCGAGATCGGTTTGGCGCAGCGCGTCCAGAATGGCTTGGTCGATAGGCGTGAAGATGGCCGTTTGCGCGGGGGGTGCGGCCCCAGGCGAAAGCTCCTCGCTCAATTCATGCTCGGTTTCCTCGTGGCGCGCGAGGATTTCGCGGGCGCGTGCGATGACTGCAGCCGGCAGCCCCGCGAGCCGCGCAACTTCAACGCCGTAGCTCTTATCGGCGCTCCCCGGTTCGACGCGGCGGAGGAAGACAATATCGTTCGCCGTCTCACGCACGGTTACATGGACGTTCTTTACCCCTGGGAGAAGCTGCTCGAGTTCCGTCAGCTCATGATAGTGAGTGGCGAACAGCGTCCGCGGGCGTTCGCCGGATTGAAGCGCTTCGACAACCGCCCAAGCGATCGATAGACCATCGAAAGTCGCCGTGCCGCGTCCTACCTCGTCCAGGAGAATCAAGCTCGCGCGGGTCGCCGTGTTCAGGATGGAAGCGACTTCGCTCATCTCCACAAGAAATGTCGACCGGCCGCGCGCCAGATTATCCGAGGCCCCAATCCGCGTGAAAATTCGGTCGATCAATGGCAGGCGGGCCTGAGCGGCGGGAACGAACGACCCCATCTGCGCCATCAGCACGATCAGCGCGCTCTGCCGCAAATACGTGGACTTGCCGCCCATGTTCGGTCCCGTGATCAGCAGAAGGAACTGGGTGTTGTCGTCGAGGTACAGGTCATTCGGAACGAAGCGCTCGCCGCGTCTCTCGAGTAAAGTCTCGATTACCGGATGGCGTCCGCCGGCAATCAGCAGCTCGCCGCGCGATCCTTGCTTGGCGCAGGCCTTCTCCGTGAATTCCGGACGAATGTAATTCCGTGCGGCAGCCAGACGCGCGAAATTCACCAGCACGTCGAGCTGGGCGATTGCCGCGGCTGTTCGGCGGAGCCGGCCTGCCTGCTGAGCCACTGCCTCCCGCAGCTCGGAATAAAGCCGCCGTTCAATGGAGAGAATGCGCTCGTCGGCGGCCAGCACCTTGCGCTCGTATTCCTTTAGCTCGGGTGAAGTAAAGCGCTCGGCTCCGACAAGCGTTTGTTTTCGCTCGAAATCCGCCGGAGCAAGATGGAGGTTGGGCTTCGAAATTTCGATGTAATAGCCGAAAACCTGATTGAACCGGATTTTGAGCGAACCGATTCCCGTGCGCTTCCGCTCGCGCTCTTCCATTGCCGCAATGATCTGCTTGCCCTTCTTGCTGAGGTCGCGCAGCTCATCGAGTTCCGGGTCGTACCCAGGACGGATAGTGCCCGGTTCCGTCGATTGCGCCGGAGGGTCGTCAGCAATAGCCTTCTCGATTTTTTCGCGGACGTCGGCCAGCTCGTCCAGCGTCGCGTGAAGTTCGGTCAGCCGCCGGCATCTTCCTGTGCCATTGGGCGCCAGAAAAGCCCGAATCAGCGGAATTCGTCCGAGTGACTGACGCAGCGCCAGCAGGTCGCGGGGCGTGGCGACTCCCAGCGTCACCCGGCTCGTAAGACGCTCCAGGTCTAAGATTCCCAGTAAGTCTTTCCGGATTTCCTCGCGCTCGACGGTTCGGGATTTCAGTTCGGTAACTGCGTCAAGTCGCGCCTCGATCTCCTCGAGTGAAATCTCCGGACGAAGTATCCAGTGGCGCAGGAGCCGCGCGCCCATTCCGGTGGCTGTATCGTCAAGGGCTGCTAGAAGCGTCGCCGAGGCATCATCACCTGCCGCCGACTCGACGAGTTCGAGGTTCCGCACCGTGACGTGATCGAGAACGAGCGAATCCAGGTGCTCGTAATATTGAATCCGATCCAGGTGCTCGAGTCCAGTGCCGGATTGCCGCATCCCCGGCAGTTCGGCCACGCTGCCGGACCCTTGCGCCGAAATGGCAGAAGTCTCTCTCAAGTAGTGCACGATTGCGCCGCAAGCCGCAATCACTTGAGCGTGACCCGCAAGTCCGTAGCCCTCGAGCGCAACAACGCGGAACTGTTCTTCCAGCAAGCGCGTGGCGAGGTCTTCGTGGAAAATCCATTCATCCAGTCGGGTCTCAACCGAGCCGAGACCGTTCGTTTCCGCGGGCGTTGATTGCGGAAACAGCGTCACTGGCCGGGGGAGAAGAATCTCCCGCGGGCGCAGGATCTCGAGCTCATCGCGCAAGTGTGTTTCCGCCCGCTCGCCTGCGAATTCAGTGGCGCGAAACTCTCCCGTCGAAAGGTCCACATAGGCCAGACCGATTGGCTGCCCGGAAGGATGCCGCGCCACAGCGGCAAGAAAGTTGTTCTCTTTGGGCTCGAGCGCGTTGAGGCCGGTGGCGGTCCCTGGGGTGATGACGCGCACAACTTCGCGCTTCACGAGCTTCTTGCCCGGGCCCGGCTGTTCCATTTGTTCGCAGATGGCCACCTTATAGCCGCTACGGATCAGTTTGGCGATGTAGCTCTCCGCAGCATGGTAGGGGACGCCGCACATGGGCACCGGCCGGCCCTTCTCCCGGTTGCGGGAAGTGAGCGTGATTTGCAGTTCACGCGAAGCCGCGATCGCATCTTCGTAGAAAAGTTCGTAGAAGTCACCGAGGCGGAAGAGCACCAGCGTCTGCGGGTGCTGTTTCTTGATCGCGTGGTACTGCTGCATCAGCGGTGTTGCCGGCTCTGTCATGAAGGCGGACCGTGCCCCGGAAGGATTCGATTATGGAGGCGCTCGCGGACTTTGGCAACAACCGCCGCAGGGAACCCCGCGTCAGCCCCGACTGCGCCAGCGCAGGAGGTGAGCTCCCCGCAGTCGTCTGTAGCTCAGGTCCCACCCCGGCGGCGTGGGCGGGGTTGACCTAAGGGTCTTTGCTTGGGGATTAGGCTATAGCCGTTCGACTGGACAACATCCCGAGCCGCGTCTTTTTATGCCCTCCGTGATTTCCGTGTTAAGGTTTGTTCCGATTCAGTTCGTCGAACATGGCGCATCCTTCCAACCGCGAAATTGAAGTGAAACTCCGGGTGAGTGATGTCAGCCGCTTGCGGCGTCTCCTGCGGCGGCTCGGTGCCGTCTCCAGCGGCCGGATCTTTGAATCGAACACGCTCTACGATGATGCTCAAAATCACCTTCGCAAGTCGGGGCGCCTCCTTCGTCTTCGCGTCGAGATTCCGGCCCGAACACTGAAACCGCCAGCCCGAACCAGGGACGGGCGACTTCCTCCCGTTCGGCACGCCCTCCTGACATACAAAGCCCCAGTCCCACGCAAAGGGATAGCCCCTGGGCAGCTGCGGTACAAGGTTAGGGAGGAAGTTGAGGTCCAGGTCGGCGACCCAAGCCGGCTGGAGATGATTCTCGGCGGTCTGGGATTGCGGCCGGGGTTCCGGTATGAAAAGTTCAGGACCACATACCGCCTCCCCGGTTTGAAGAACCTCGTCGTGGTTCTCGATGAAACACCCATCGGGCCTTTTCTAGAACTCGAGGGGCCCAAATCCGCCATCGACCAGGCCGCTCGCCGGGTTGGTTATGCGCTCAGGGATTACAATCCGATGACATATTGGAGTCTTTATCACGACGAATGCCGCCGTCGAGGCGTTCGCCCTCGGAACATGGTCTTTACGCGACGAAAAAACTAGAAAATTGTGCTTTCCTTCAGTCTTTCCTTGACAAAGATCGCGTCTCACCTTAACTAGAGAATCGAGGACAAGCGCACCGTTTATGGAGCGATCGTCCAATCCGGAACCCGGTGGTCGAGTCCTGCTCGGGCATGGTGACACAGCCCGGGTAGGAGCAACCGGACTCGACACGGGCCGTCGGCCTAGGGTCAATCGGGAGGCCGCGGAGGCGAATACCGGCCAGAGGTAATTGAAACGGGAGTTTCGTGCTGCCCGTGGCCGGAGGGAGCCCCCGGTCGCGGGCATTTTTTTGTCTGTCGAAGAGAGTGGAAGGAGCTTCTCATGCTGCATGCCACAGAGGTCCTCGGCGCCGAGGCTTACGATAACTACGGGAATTTTGTCGGCCGCGTGAAGGAGATGTTCATCGAGCCGGCCGACCAGCCCAGCCGTGTCTCCCGGCTGCTTCTGGGGCGCGGAAGATACCGGCCCTTGGTGGCCCGGTACGACCAGGTGGGTTTTGTCGCCCCCGGCACCATCAAGCTGACGACCGATGAATCCGCTCTCGAACTGTATCGTCCCAACGAGGCCTGGCTGGCTGTCCGCAAGGACCTGCTGGACCAGCAGATCATTGATACCCGCGGGCGAAAAGTGGTGCGCATCAACGACGTGGACCTGGCCGAGCAGCGCACCAACGGCAACGTGGAACTCCGCATTGCCCAGGTCGACGTTGGCCTGGCCGGGGCCGTGCGTCGCCTCTTGCAGGGGGTTGTGCCGCCTTCGGCCATCCGCCGGATTCAGGAGAAGCTGCCGCCCAGCACCATCCGATGGGAGTTTGTGAACCTGATCGAGCCGGACCCCATGCGCCGCGTCAAATTGCGGCTAAGCAGCCAAAAGCTGGCAAAACTCCATCCCGCCGACCTAGCGGACATCATGGAAGAGGTTTCCCCGGCCGAGCGTCAATCCATCATCGATTCGCTCGACGAGGAAACAGCCGCCGAGACCATTGCCGAGCTCGATAAACGCCTGCAGACGCAGGTCGTCGAGAAACTGGACCCGGAAAAGGCCGCCGACATCATCGAAGAGATGCGGCCTGATGAAGCTGCCGACCTCCTGGCGAATTTGCCCGTCGAGACTTCCACCGAACTCCTCCAAGAGATGGAGCGCAAGGACGCGCAGGAAGTCCGCGAGCTGCTGAAGTTCGAAGAGAATACTGCGGGCGGAATGATGAACACCGAAGTCGTCGTGGTCGGCGAAGATGCCACGCGCGGCGAAGTGCTGGATTACATTCGCTTCCATGAGGTGCCGGTGGACCAGATCGACAACGTTGTCCTCATCAACCGCGAGGCGACATTGGCAGGCACTGTGCCGATTGCCCGTTTGATCCTCGCGGGAGCGGAGCAGCCCATGAGCGAATTAGCCATGACGCCTGTAATTTCGATCCGGCCGGACTCTGGCGACCGGGAAGTTTTCGAACTCTTCGATAAGTACAATCTGCGAAGCCTGACCGTCGTGGACGAGGAAAATCATCCCATCGGCGCCATCACCGTCGACGACGTCGTCAGCCGCCTGCGCGCAAAGCTATGACTCGCGAGTCCATCGCCGAAGTTCTTGCCACCTGGAGAAGTCGCAGCGCCGGACTTGGTCGCCGCACGCGCCTGACACGCCGCCGCCTCGCTCTTTTCTTAGCTGTCGTCGGGCCTGGAATCATCACCTCCAATGTGGATAACGATGCAGGCGGGATCGCCACGTACTCGCAGGCTGGCGCGCAAACGGGTTACGCGCTTCTCTGGCTGCTCATTCCGCTGACAATCGCGTTGTATATCAGCGAAGAAATGTGCGCGCGGATGGGGGTCGTCACCGGCAAGGGCCTGTCCGACCTGATCCGCGAAGAGTTCGGGTTCCGCTCCACTTTCTTTGTAATGGCCGCGGCGCTTGTCGTGGACCTGGGAAACACCGTCGCAGAATTTGCCGGGGTGGCCTCGGCGATGGAGATTTTTCGAGTCAGCAAATACATTGCCGTGCCGCTCGCGGCCATGCTCGTTTGGGCGCTGGTTCTGTGGGGGACCTACCGCATGGTCGAGAAGATTTTCCTGGTCGCCTGCGCCTTCTATGTTGCCTATATCCTGTCGGCGTTTCTCGCGAAGCCGGACTGGCTGGTCGCGGCCAAGGGATTGGTGATTCCGACAGCCCATCTGGCAACGGGCGACCTGCTGATCATGGTGGCGCTCGTCGGGACCACCATCGCGCCCTGGCAGTTTTTCTACTTGCAGGCCGGATTCGTGGAAAAACGAGTGGGGCCGCGCCAGTACAAGCATGCCCGCATGGATGTTCTGGTCGGCAGTATAAGCTGTATGGTGATCGTTTTCTTCATCATGGTTTGCACCGCGGCCACGCTCCACGTCAAAGGCCTCACCAATATCACGGACGCGGCGCAGGCCGCGCAAGCATTGATTCCCTTAGCGGGCAAGTGGGCGGGTATGCTGTTTGCCTTCGGGCTGCTGAACGCGTCACTCTTTGCGGCATCCATCCTTCCACTTTCAACGGCACATGTCGTCTGCGAAGGCCTGGGCTTTGAGGCGGGAATCGACTACAAATGGAGAGACGCGCCCTTGTTCTACGGGCTTTACACAGGATTGATCGTGGTCGGGGCAGGCATCATCTTGATTCCCCATGCCCCGCTCTACAAAATCCTTCTGCTCTCCCAGGTGGCAAACGGAGTATGGCTCCCAGTGGTCATGGTCTTCGTGCTCCTCCTGGTCAACCGCGTTGAATTGATGGGAAAGCATGTAAATAGCCGCGCGTTCAACGTCGCGGCTTGGGCCTTCAGCATCGCCATGATCCTCCTGACCCTCGTCTTCGTCTACACCTTGATTGTCCACCCAGGCACTGCGGGGGAAGTGGGCCGTCTGCTGCCCACTCGCTGGGTTGCGCCCCCGCATGGGCTATGCTAGCTTGACGGTCGATTTCTTTCCGAGTTGAACTGGGTGAAAGCCACCGAACTTCTTAAGCCGGCAGACCGTGAGGAAGCGGCTCTGCTCGATCAACTTGACTTGAAACGTTTGCCGAAACACCTCGCCATCATCATGGACGGCAATGGCCGCTGGGCTCAGCGGCGCCACCTCCCCCGCATCGCCGGACATCGCATGGGCGTCAAGGCTGCGCGCGAAACGATTGAAACTTGCGCTCGTCTGAAACTTCCTCTTCTGACGCTTTATGCCTTCTCTCTCGAAAACTGGCGGCGTCCTCAAGCAGAAGTTGACTTTCTGATGCGCCTGCTCCGCGAATACCTGAAACGGGAGCTCCCCTCGATCCACCGAAACAACATCCGGCTTCTCATAATTGGGCGCTCCGACCAGTTGCCCGACGCCGTGCGGAAAGACCTCGAGAAGGCAATGCGCCTGACTGCCCGCAATACGGGAATGAAACTGGTGGTGGCGCTGAATTATGGAGGCCGCGCCGAACTGGTCGATGCCTTCAACGCCATTCTCGATCAGATTCGCTCCAATGGCCTGGCTGCATTTCGTGCCGACGAGCAGACCATTTCCGAGCATCTTTATACTGCCGGTCTGCCCGATCCGGACCTGCTTATCCGCACGAGCGGGGAGATGCGCGTCAGCAATTTCCTGCTGTGGCAAATCGCCTACGCTGAAATCTACGTCACCGAAACCCTCTGGCCTGATTTCAGCCGGAAACGCCTGCTCGAATCCCTCGTCGATTTCCAAAAGCGCGAACGCCGCTATGGCGGCTTGGGTGCTTCCGGAAGTCGCGTTGCGGCGGCGCAGGGCTGAGGCTGAATGCTCCGGCGCATCCTGACGGCTGCCGTAGCAATTCCCATTGTAGTTCTGGTCGTGTGGTGGGCTCCTTCGGCGGCGATTGCGGCCGTCGCGGCTCTGGTTCTCCTCTTGGCACTGGATGAGTTTTTTCGTCTCGCCGATCGGCTCAACATGCGCGCCTATCGATTCTGGACGATGTTGTCCGCCCTGGGCTTGATTTACGCCCAGTGGTGCGCTGGAGCTGTCGAGACCCGCAAAATCGGGCCGGATGCGCAGATCGTTCGAAATCTCGGAGGTGCTGCACTCTCCATCGATGGAGTTCTTCTCATTTTCGTCCTAGGTGTGGCGATCATGGCGATCGGCGGCCGGCGGGCGGTTCCCGATATCGTTCCGGCGGTTGCTTCGAGCTCAGCCGCCTTGCTGTTCGTCGCTTTGCCTTTCAGCTACCTGGTGCGCCTCGTGGAGCTCGAACGTTACGGCCGGCAATTAGTGCTGTTCGCGCTGGCGCTCGTGTGGGCCGGCGACATGCTGGCGTATTTCATCGGGAAATTTGCCGGGCATATCCCGCTGGCTCCGGTCCTGAGCCCGAAGAAGACCTGGGAAGGTGCGGCAGCAAATGTGGCTGCTTCGCTCATCGTCGCGATCCTTTTCGCGCGGTGGATGCAGATGGAAGCGACACCCATGCTGGTCGTGGCCGCTTGCGCCAATGTCGCCGGACAGCTCGGTGACCTGATAGAATCAGCTTATAAGCGGGGGGCCGGAGTAAAAGACTCCGGCTCGATTCTTCCCGGCCACGGAGGGATGCTTGACCGGATTGACAGCCTGATTCTTGCGGCTCCGGCAGTGTGGTGGACAGCAGGTTGGTTCCTGCGAACTCGCGGCTAGAATCATCTTCGATGAAGAAAATTTCCATTCTTGGTTCGACCGGATCGATTGGCCGGCAATGCCTGAGCGTGGTGGAATCGCTTGGCGGGCAGATCGAGGTTGTCGCGATTGCGGCCGGTTCGAACATCGCGTTGGTGGCCGATCAAGCAGCGAAGCATCGCCCAAAGCTCGTTTCGGTAAGCAGCGAAGCAGGCGCGCGGGAACTTTGTGAGCGCCTCAAGTCTTCAAAGGTCCAACCGCTGCCGGAAATTCTCTTCGGCCCGGAAGGCATCACGCGTGTTGCGACCCATCCCGATGCCGCAATGGTCGTTTCAGCAGCCGTCGGCGTGGTTGGTTTGCCCGCGACCTACAAAGCCATCGAACACGGGAAGGGCATTGCCCTGGCGAATAAGGAAGTCTTGGTGGCCGCAGGAGAGATCGTGATGGCCGAAGCCGCGCGCCGGCGTGTCACAGTGCTCCCTGTCGATAGCGAACACAATGCCATCCATCAATGTCTGCGCGCCGGCGATCATCGTGAGATCAAGCGGTTGGTATTAACCGCCTCCGGCGGCCCCTTTCGCAAGACTCCCCTCAATCGCCTTGCCAAGGTGTCGCCCGAGCAGGCGCTGGCGCATCCAAACTGGAGGATGGGGAAGCGCATCACCATTGATTCGGCCACCCTGATGAATAAGGGATTCGAGGTGATCGAGGCCCGGTGGCTTTTCGGGATGCAGCTCGATCAGATTGAGGTGGTGATTCACCCGCAGTCAACCATTCACTCCATGGTCGAGTTCGTCGATGGTTCCGTTCTCGCACAACTCGGCCCAACTGACATGCGCATGCCCATTCAATATGCGCTAACCTATCCCGAGCGCGTCGCATCCAACGGGTTTGCGCTGGACTGGTCGCGTCTGAAGAAACTTGAATTCGAGAAAGTGCCGGCGCGGAAATTTCCGTGCTTGCGTCTGGCGCGAGAGGCGCTCCGGGGCGGGGGGCTTTTGCCCTGCGCTTTGAACGCGGCCGACGAAGAGGCCGTGGCCGCGTTCCTGGATGGTGGCCTGTCGTTTCCTGGGATCGCCGCTGTGATCGAAGAGGTCTTGGATCGGATGCCTAAAGCTGCGCTTCACACCATTGACGACGTGCTCGCTGCCGATGCTCAGGCACGGCGGCTGGCTCGCGAAGAGGTCCAGCACAGGAAGAATTAGGAGTCACATGTCAACCTTTCTGACCGCAATCATATCCGTCACAGTTGTTCTGGGGATCATGATCGTCGTCCACGAGTGGGGACACTTCGTTGCCGCTAAGTTTTTCGGTGTCCGCGTGGAGATTTTCTCCATTGGCTTCGGCCCAAGACTGTGGGGGCGGAAGCGCGGCGATACAGATTATCGACTGAGCGCCCTCCCCTTCGGTGGCTACGTAAAGATGGCGGGGGATAATCCGCTCGAGGAACGAAGCGGCGCCCCTGACGAATTCCTTTCGAAGCCCCGTTGGCAACGCGTTCTCATTGCTGTTGCCGGGCCCGCCATGAACATTTTGCTCGCCATCCTCCTGATGATCGGGCTCTACAAGGCGGGCTCTCCCGAGCCTTCCTATTTGAGCCAGCCCCCGGTAGTTGCCGGAGTTCTGCCCGGTTCTCCGGCGGAGCAAGCGGGGATCCAGGTCGGTGACCGGATTTTGAAAGTGAACGACACTCCCACCCCGAAGTGGGAGGACGCTATCTTCGAGGCTGACGTGGCGGTCTCACGCTCCTCCATTTCGCTCGAGCTCGATCGCAATGGTGAGACCCGCGAAGTGGAGATCCACGTGACTTCGAAGCAAATGCTGGAAGGATTCGAATCCCTCCTTGGGTACCCCAAGGAGCCTGTCCTGGTCGAGCGGATCACTCCCGGAATGCCTGCGGAGAAGGCCGGATTGAAAGCCGGCGATGAAGTCGCGTCGGTGAATGGGGTTGCGCTTACCAGTCCGCCGCAACTGGCAAACATGATTAAGTCGTCCGGCGGCAAGCCGCTGAGTTTCGCCATAAATCGCGCCGGAAAGGATTTGACCGTTGTCGCCCAGCCCATCTTCGGAGACCCGGGTGACGGTGCCGGAAAGCGCTGGGAAGTGGGTTTCCAGCTTGGCACCAAGATGGTGCCCGTTTCTTATCCTTTGGGCGAGGCCGCGCGCCGGGCAGTGGTTTGGAATCTTGGCATGACCCGGCAAATCGGAGATGTCCTCGTGGGCCTGTTTAGCGGGAGGGTCTCACTCAAGCAGCTCGAAGGTCCGGTCGGAATCGCTCGGGCTTCGGGCCAGGCGGCGCGACGCGGCCCAATCGCCTTCATGAATCTGATGGCGGTTATCAGCCTGAACCTGGGCCTTCTCAATTTGCTCCCCATCCCGATCCTGGATGGAGGTCACGTGTTCTTGCTCACGATCGAAGGCATCCTCCGGCGTGATCTGAGCGTGGCGGTGAAGGAGAGAATCGTCCAGGTCGGTCTGGTCTTCCTTCTGGGCGTTTTTGCTTTCGTGATGTATAGTGACATTCTCAAGCTCATCCAGAATCATTGACGATGCAAGCCAACTCAGCACATCGCGTTTCCACCGGCGAACGCATCAATCATGAGCCTCCGGGACGCTTGCAAAAGGAATTGGCCGCCCGTGGCATCCGGCTCACCCGCCAGCGCCGCGTTCTGCTTCAGGTGATGGAAACAGCGCGGCGCCACCTCGACGCCACCGAGATTCTTCAACGCGCCCAGCGCCTTGACCCTCGCATCACTCGCGTCACCGTCTACCGCACCATTGATCTCCTGAAGCGCCACGGCTTGATTGACGAGCTCGACCTTCTCCACCTTCGCGGTGATCGTCACTTCTATGAAAGCCATGGCCCGCGCGACCACATTCATGTCGCCTGCCTGCGTTGCGGTAAGGTGCGCGAATTCGAAAGCCAGCTCTACGAACAATTGATGAAGCAGATCGAGCGCGATTGCGGCCTTCGAATCACCGTCACCCGCACCGAAGTCGGTGGATACTGCGACGACTGTCAGCCGAGACCCGGCGCCTCCGCCTGAAGTTGTTGACCCGCTAGATTCCTGTTGTTGCTCAGGTGCAACATCATTTCCCGATTCGTAGTGGCGCTGCTTGCCGCGCCCGCGGTCTGCCGTGCCCCTTGCGCCCGTGTCGCGGTCAGAGGCTTCGTTTCACGCTCGCTAGCCTTCAAGGTCTTAGATTGATCATGCGGTCTGGCGTGTTTCGTGCCAGCGATCAAGACGGGCAAAGAATCTGCGCGCGCGTGCGAGATCTCTTATGACCTGACTGCGCAAAGCCTCCGGCCCGGAAAATTTCTGTTCATCGCGCAGGCGTTTCCAGAACCGGACTTCCATCGCCCCAGACTGCAGTTCCTGTCCGAAATCGAAGAGATGACTCTCAATGGTCAGCCCGCGGCCATCAAAGGTTGGACGGACGCCGATATTCGTCGTCGAACGATAAAGTCTTCCTCCAACACATGTTTCGGTCACATAGACGCCCGCTTTCGGCAGCAACTCCTGTTCCGTTGCGAGATTCAGTGTGGGCACAATAAGGCGGCGCCCCTGGCCCGTACCCGGTCGAATCTCACCGGCAAGCGAGAAGGGCCGCCCCAGGAACCGTGCCGCGCGGGTAACATGGCCTTCGCGGAGGGCTTCGCGTATTGCTGAACTCGAAACGACCGCGCCGCGCACGACCACGGGCGGAATCGTCTCCACCGCGAACCCGCGGGTCTTTCCCATCTCCGTCAGCAGCCGCACGTCTCCTGCCTGCCGATGGCCGAAGCGGAAATTCCCGCCCACGAGCACGTCGCGGGCTCGCATCGTTTCAACGAGAATTCGCCGCACAAATTCTTCCGGAGAGAGAAGTGAGAGCGCGCGATCGAATTGCAAGATGAGCACTGCGTCCAATCGCAACTCCTCAAATGCAGCCAGGCGTTGGCCGAGCGTCATCAGCAGGGAAGGGGCCTCGTCCGGCCGCAATACGCGAAGCGGATGGGGATTAAAGGTCACGACGGCGCTGAGTCCTTGGCTCGCCCGCGCACGTTCGAGCACCTCGCGCAGAATCTTCTGATGCCCCACGTGGATTCCGTCGAAGTTTCCGATCGTCACGACCGACGGAGGCGCAGGCGCGGAGAAGTGCGCCTTCCATTGATCGTCCGAATGCAGGACTGCGAGCGCCATCAGAGTTCCACCTCGAAACTCAATCCATCGTAGGCCAGTCGAGCATTCTCGGGCAGCCGGGAATTCGTCTCCTCATGTGGCAGGTCGTGACAGATGTGCGTGAACCATGCTTGCTTCGGTTGGAGTTCGCTCACCAGCGCCAGCGATTGTTCCACATTCGAGTGCATCGGGTGCGGCGTGTACCGCAGTGCATCCAGAATGAGATGGTCCAGCCCTCGCAAGAGCGCCTTCGAAGGTTCCGGCACGCGGCTGAAATCGGTGAGGTACGCGGCTCCGCCGAATCGAAACCCCAGGACGGGTTGAGGACCGTGCATCGCCGGAACCGGAATTATCTTCGAGCCAAAAAGATCGAATGGCCCATCGATGGTGTGCAATTCAACGCCGGGAATTGCGCTCCCGGCGGGGGCATCCTCGAAGATATACGCAAATACGCGGCGTAGAATCGCCAGCGTGTCCGCCGAAGCATAGATCGGCACGGCCCCGTTCTGCTTCAGATTGAACGGGCGGATGTCATCGAGGCCCATGATGTGGTCCGCGTGACCGTGGGTGTACAGCACTGCGTCCAGCCGATCCAGCCCGTATCGCAGCGCCTGGTATCGAAAGTCGGGAGTGGTGTCGATGACTACCGTTCGACCGTTGTAGGAGAGCAACACCGACGGCCGCGTGCGCCGGTCATGAGGATCTTTGGAGAGGCAGACCGCGCAGCGGCAGCCCAGAGTAGGAACCCCCATGGAAGTGCCGGACCCCAGGACAGTCAATCGCAAGGAACGCAGAGGAATTCTCCGAATCTGTCTTCGCCGCGAAATTTACCGGAAAGCCGGAAGCGGGCGCTTACGGCTTGGCTTTGGCTTTATCGCGCATGGCCTGCGCAGCCGCTTTGGAAATCTCCATGTACGTCAGTTTCAGGCTGCCGAGCACCTCGAGCAGCAATTGCTCGTCTTCATCTGCAAGATTGCCTTTCGTTTTCTCCCGGAGGACGTCGAGCATATCGATCACTTCGTGCGCCCCTTCGAGGTCCACGAACGCTTTTCCGGTTGACGGGTCAGCCATCCCACCCAGAAGCGCGGCGGCGTTGCGCGTAAGAAAGTCAACCAGCATTTGGAAAGGGCGCGAAGGCGCGGGGCGTTCGACGCTTTCCTTGACGCCGGCCGCGGTCTGCGTGGCGGCAGACGACCCCGAACCCGCTTTGGAACTGCTTGCGTTCGTGCCTGATGCCGCCGCGCCCGCCGGATTCGGCTTCGCGGCGGCCGCTTCGCGATCCCGGCGTTCCTCTTCGACGGCCTCGCGGCGCAGCTCACCCTCCGCCGTAAAGAGCCGCCGGTCAACTACCTTAAACTCTTCTTCCTGTTTGTGTTCAGCCAAAAAGAAACCTCAGTGCCGGTGGCTTAACATCCCCCAAACCGAAGTGTAGCATCCGACATCCGCAGGGACAAGGTTTGTGGGCGCATTACGCGGCAATCGTGCCCTTGTCATTTGGACAGTGCTAACTTAGAGTGTCCCGTGGTTCAGGAGAGATTCCGCCCGTCGTGTCGCCACGCAAGCAAGCTCCCCGGAAAAGCCGGAAGCGGTCCTTCTCTCACAGCAGAGGCGCGCAGGCAGCTCGTGAGCGCGGAAAAAGCCAGCGAGCGCCGGGCCGGCCTTCGGTAGGGGACCTTTTCGAGCGACTCGTCGCCCTCCAAGCGCGTCTCCGCGCACCGGGTGGCTGTCCATGGGACCGCGAACAGACACATCAATCCCTGCGCACTTTCCTGATAGAAGAAACATACGAAGTCCTCGACGCCCTCGAGAGCGGCGATTCGAAGAAATTCGCCAGCGAGCTTGGCGATCTTCTCCTGCAAATTATCTTCCACGCGCTTTTAGCCCGGGAGGCCGGGCGGTTTCAGATTGCAGACGTGATTGAATCGGTCCATTCGAAGATGGTGCGCCGCCATCCGCATGTGTTCGGAAACGTGAAGGCCGATACGTCAGCCGAGGTCCTGAAGAATTGGGAGCAGCTAAAGGCCGAAGAGCAACGAGGAGAGTTCACCGGGGCAAAGACTAACGGGGCTGGCTCTTCCGTTCTTGCCGGAGTGCCACGGACGTTGCCGGCGTTGCTCGAGGCGCATCAACTGACTCGCCGCGCCGCGAATATTGGTTTCGACTGGGAAAACATCGCTGGCCTCCTCGAGAAACTTCAAGAAGAGACTGAAGAATTGAGGGGCGCCCTCAGTGATGAGCGTGCCGTAGCCGGCGGAAAGTCGGTAGCAAGCGCTCCAGCTCGCGCCGATATCGAAGAAGAAGTCGGCGATCTGCTCTTTGTGGCCGTCAACGTCGCTCGCTTCCTGGGCGTCGATCCCGAGGTCGCCCTCAAATCCGCAAATCGGAAGTTCAAGCAACGCTTTCAGTGGATGGAACAACAAGCTGCCCGCCAAGGCCGCCCTTTCGCCAATGCCCCGCGAGAACAAATGGAAGAACTATGGAACGCATCAAAGAGCCAGGCCGCAAATCGGGCGTAGGGTCGGGCGCTCGCTCGGCCATGGAGCGCGGTGGAATTGAAGTGCGCCACTGTACCGCCCTCGCAGAATTCGCGGAGTGCGTCCGCCTGCAGCAGTCGACCTGGGGCGAGGACATCGTTGTCCCGTCGGCTATGTTCGTCGTGGCCCAGGAGACAGGCGGGCAGATTCTAGGCGCATTCGAAGGCAGCAGGCTGGTTGGTTTCACAATGGCCCTCGCGGCGATTCATGGCCTCACGCCATTCCTGCACTCTCACATGACGGCAGTTCTGCCGGAATTTCAAAACTGCGGCGTCGGTCGCCGGTTGAAACTCCTTCAGCGCGAGGACGCCTTGGCGCGGGGCATCCGGCTGGTCGAGTGGACTTTTGATCCGCTGGAACTGAAAAACGCCTACTTCAATCTCGTGCGCCTGGGCGCGGTCGCTCGCCGCTTCATCCCCAATTGCTACGGCATTACCGACAGCCCATTGCACTCCGGTCTCCCTACAGATCGGCTGCTTGCAGAGTGGTGGCTCGATTCTCCGCGGGTTCGAGCAATTCTTGAAGCGAATGACAACGTGGCAGCCGCTCAGGAGAGCGGGGCGACGGAGCGCGTCCGCGTCCCGGCAGACATCGGCGAACTGAGAAACAAGGATCGCGCGGCTGCGGAGCGAATCCAGGACGAGATCCGAAAACAATTCCAACATTGGTATGGCCGCGAATATATCGCCATCGGCCTTGCGCCAAACGGACCCACGGCGGACTATCTGCTCGAGCCCGCGACCGCCATCGCCGCTCAAGTTTTTCCGGAGTCTTCTCGAGGTTGAAAGGCATCTTTCGCTCATGCGCATTCACAAAATCTGCTTGCGGGAACTCCACCTTCAACTCCTCGCGCCCTTTGAGACAAGCTTCGGAAGGTCGACCCTCCGCAAGATTCTTCTTGTCGAGGCGGACGTCGACGGAGTGTCCGGATGGGGTGAAGCTACTGCCGGAGAAGACCCGTATTACTCACCAGAGACAACCGGAACCGCGTGGCACATTCTGCGCGAATTCATCTGGCCAGCGCTGCGGGGCAGGGAATTCCACTCCGCTTCGGACATCTTCGGTCTTCTTGCAAGGATTCGCGGCCATAACATGGCCAAAGCCGGGCTCGAGACCGCCGTCTGGGACGCGGAAGCGAAACAGAAAAACATCCCCCTCTGGAAGCTTCTAGGGGGCGCGCGCCAGGAAATCCCCTGCGGCGTCTCCATCGGGATTCAACCCACCGGCGAAGAGCTCATCGCCAAGGTGGGGCAGGAACTGGCCGCGGGGTATCAGCGGATCAAAATCAAGATCAAACCAGGGTGCGACCTCGAGCCCGTGGCGGTGCTTCGCGAGCAGTTCCCCAATATCCGCTTGATGGTGGACGCGAACTCCGCCTATTCACTCGAAGACGCCCCGCTGCTCAAGAAACTCGATGCCTATCATCTGATGATGATCGAACAGCCCCTCGGCTGGCACGACATCTTCGGCCACGTCAAACTTCAGAAACAGCTTGAGACCCCGATCTGCCTCGACGAATGCATCCATTCGGAGGAACATGCGCGTGCTGCCGTCGAATTAGGTGCCTGCCAGATCATTAACATCAAGTTGGGCCGTGTGGGCGGCCACACAGTCGCCCGGCGGATCCAGCACTTCTGCCAGACAAGCGGCATTCCGGTATGGTGCGGCGGGATGCTTGAATCCGGCATCGGGCGCGCACAGAACATCGCCATGTCCACGCTGCCGAATTTTGTGCTTCCCGGCGACGTCTCCGCGTCCTGCCGTTACTGGGAGGAGGACATCATCGCGCCCGAAGTCGAAGTTACTCGCCAGGGAACCATCCAGGTGCCCACCGAGCCAGGAATCGGCTACGAGCCACGTCTCGATCGAATCGAGTCCTTGACCCGCAATTGCGAGGTCCTCGACTAAAGTTGTCGAGCCTCGTCAACACCAAGTCACTCGCCCGTCCTCGCCCGCTCCTGCTCGCCTTCGCGCTTGCCGGAGTTGTTGTCGCTTGGTCGTTTAATTTCATCGCCGGAAAAGTGGCTCTCCGGCACCTGAACCCTCTCGCTCTCGCTTCTTTTCGCATTGAGCTTGCCGGCCTGATTCTTCTCTTCCTCTACCTGAGCCGCTCGCGAGCAACCCGGTTTCAGGCCAGAGATTTTTGGACGTTTGCGATCCTGGGTTTCTTCGGGGTGGTCATGAACTCTGGCCTTTTCACCATCGGTCTGGCTTTCACAACCGCCGGTCACTCTTCGATTATCTGCGGATGGGGACCGTTGTTGGTTCTGCTGCTGGCGAGAACTCAGGGCCTGGAATCCCTGACGTTCGGAAAGCTCGGCGGAATGGCTCTGTCCTCGATCGGGGTGGTGATCCTGGCAACCGAGAAGGGCCTCGGCTTCCATTCCCCAGAATTGGTCGGCGACTTGATCACCCTCGTCGGCTCGACGGGCTTTGCTCTTTATACCGTCTTCGCTAAGAAGGTTGCCGCCCGTTACGATTCGCTGTCGATGAACACGTTCAACAATGTCGCCGGCGCAATTCTCCTCCTGCCCCTCGCCATTTATGAGGGAATCCGCCTCAATTGGCCCGGCGTAGGCTGGGCCGGCTGGATTGGATTGTTCTACATGGCCGCGATCATCTCGGTGGCGTCCTACCTGCTCTACTACTGGGCTTTGCGGCACATGAGCGCTTCGCGGCTAGCAGCGATCAGCTATTTCGAGCCCGTCCTTGTGGTCATTCTCGGTATTCTATTCCTCGGCGAACACATCACTCGCAGTCTCCTGGCCGGCGGCACCCTCGTACTCATCGGCGTGTACATCACCGAGCGCTCCCGCGGCTAGCCTCAGAATCGCAGTAAGGTTTTGGCGGTCCTCTGCGTCGGACCGAAGGTCAGCGGTCCTGGGTCACGAGACCAGGTGAGCCTGGCGAACCTCGTAATGCGAGCAGGCGCCGAGCCTGCACCGCGGGTCGGTGGCGACGCTTGCGTCGTCCGCGTCCCCGGCGGCACAGACACGAATACGGTTCCGATTTGAGGCCTAAGGGACTTGTTGCGGTGCGGGATCAGACAAAGTCGCGGATGGACTTGCCGCCCGGGTGTTTTTCGCAGGATATAACCTGCCGAATAGGAAGAAGGAAAGTCCCATAAGGATGAAAGCAAAGACGCTCCCCTCGGGGCCGACCGCGCCGCCCGTGAGCCAGCGAGATCCATGAACTGTGGAGTTCAACAGTGTTCCGGTCGCCCGGAGTCCGCTGTCGGACACAGAATAGATGAAGGATTCTGCAAAGTCCCCCGCAGCGTGAAGTCCGACTGCAAACCACAAGTTGCCAGTGCGGCGTAATGTAAAGCAACACAACAGCCCAAACACAAAAACCGAAAGGGCGCCCACCCAACTCTCACCCGGGTTCTCAAGATGGCCTGCGCCAAAAAGGGCAGACAGGACTATGGCGGACGGCCAGAAGCCCATCCCAGTGGACAGAGTAAATTGGGCATAGCCGCGCCATCCAAATTCCTCAGCCAGACCAACGAACAGGAAGCCCAAAGCCCAAAGCGCGCCGTATTTAACGATTGCAAAACCCATGAGTGCTAATGAGCCAAATGAGAATCCGCCCAGCGCGGAAATCGCCACCATCTCCACACTCTCCATAACGAGGCCCCACACCACTCCTTGCCAGAAAAGCTTGCCAAAGGCACCTGCCCGGGGAAGGCCGTACTTCCCAAAGGATCGCCGTTCGATCTTTGACATGATAAGTGCGCTAAGGAAGAAGGCTAAGTAGGGAATTTCGATGACGATAGTGAATGGCGCGGTCAGGACGCCACGAATGTGAGCTGAGAAAATGCGGGCAGTTGGAGGAACATGTTCGAGTCCGGCGGAAATCGCGTAGCCGAGTCCGTTACTGAGAATCACAAAAATCAGGAATCGCCAGCCGGGGCGGATACCGTCTGGCCCCCAAAATACTTTCCTGAGAGTAGATGCAAAAGTAGGGTCGGTCATCACAGGGCCCGGTGGCGCCGGAATTATACTCCAGGCCGAAGTCGGTAGTCCTTGGGCCACGGCCGTGCTCGCGGCTGCGAACCGGTCCGGCTGTGCCCGCGCCATGGAAAATAAATTCGGCTGACCCAATTTCAATTTCGCGTAGTGGGTCAGTTTGAAGTGTGACCAAGGTGGCGTACACTCCGGGTCATGCTTTTTATGGTTATTGAACGTTTCAAACACGGCGATGCTGGGCCCATTGGAAAACGATTCAAGCTTAGTGGTCGAATGTTGCCCGAGGGCGCCACCTACCACGCGAGCTGGGTCGATTCGACGGGCACTCGCTGCTTCCAGGTCATGGAAACACTGCGTCCGGAATTGTTGAACACTTGGGTCAGCTGCTGGCAAGACCTGGTCGACTTTGAAATCGTTCCAGTCTTCGCCTCGGCCGACTTCTGGGCGAAAAAGGAGCTCGAATAGGCCCGCTTCTAAATGCCCACTACCCAACAACTTCGCCCTGCGTTGACACGAAAAACAGTGCGTGTTAGCGTCCCCCGACGGATTACAAATGTAAAGAAGAACATGAACGCTGCCCGTTCAATCTCCTCGCAGGAAAAAAAACGCATCGCCGTGATTCCTGGCGACGGCGTCGGAACGGAAGTCATCGCCGAAGCTGTCAAGGCGCTCGAAGCAGCGTGTGCCAAGGCTCTCCAATTCACCCATTTCGACTGGGGCGCAGAGCGATTTCTGCGAGACGGCACCACGCTACCCGCTGGCGCTCCGGATATGCTGCGCCGGGATTTCGACGCCATCCTTCTCGGAGCACTGGGAGACCCGCGAGTCCCCACGAACAAGCACGCCGCCGACATCCTGCTGGGCCTGCGTTTCCAGCTTGACCTCTACGTGAATGCCCGCCCGTGCGTCCTTCTCGACCGCGGCTTAACGCCTCTTCGCGATCGCACCGAGAAAGACATCCAATTCATCGTCTTGCGCGAAAACACCGAAGGCCTCTATGTCGGCATAGGCGGTTTCTTCAAGAAGGGAACGCCGGACGAAATCGCCACCCAGGAAGATGTGAACACGCGCAAAGGCGTCGAACGCATCATCCGCTACGCCTTCGAATACACCCGCCGCCGGAAATTGCCGCGCCTCTGCATGAGCGATAAATCAAACGCTCTCACTTTCGGCCACGATCTCTGGCAGCGCGTCTTTCAGGAAGTCCGCCGCGAATATCCCGAAATCGAGTCAAGCCACCTGTACATCGACAACCTGCTCCTGCAGATGGTACGCGACCCCTCGCAATTTCAAGTGATCGTCACCTGCAATCTGTTTGGCGACATTGCCAGCGATGTCGGCGCGCAGATCGCCGGCGGCTTGGGCCTCGCGCCTTCCGGAAATATCCATCCGGGTCAGCTTTCGATGTTCGAGCCGGTCCACGGCTCGGCGCCCACAATCGCAGGCAAGAACATCGCCAACCCAATGGGCGCGGTGCTCACCGCTGGAATGATGCTCGATTATCTCGGCTGGCCGGCCGAGGCCGCAGCGATCGATAAAGCCGTGCGTGAGGCCATCCGGGAGGGGAAGACCACGCCCGACCTCGGCGGGTCGCTTGGCACGCGCGAAACCGGCGACTGGCTCGCCAATCACATCGCAAAGAACCACGCTATAAATACTCGCTCGTAGGCCCCCGCATCATGCTCCCCTAACGGATGCCACTCTCGCTCAGCGACGTGGGTCAACGAGCTCGACGACGCATCGGCCGTCACCTGCTTCCATTTCTTTTCATTCTTTACGTGGTTGCGATCTTAGACCGCGTGAACGTCGCCTACGCTGCCCTTCAGATGTCCCACGACTTGCACTTCAGTGACCGTGTTTTCGGCCTGGGTGCGGGCATCTTCTTTTTTGGCTATCTACTGCTCGAGATCCCCGGTGCCCTCATTGTCGAGCGCTGGAGTGCGCGACGCTGGATCGCGCGCATTCTCATCTCCTGGGGCCTGATCACTGTTCTCATTGCCTGCGTCAATACGGCCCGGGAGTTCTACGTCGCGCGCTTTCTCCTCGGCGCGGCGGAAGCGGGCTTTTTTCCGGGGATCATCGTTTACTTGACGCACTGGTTTCGATTCGAAGACCGCGCCAAGGCCGTCGCTATCTTCATGGCCGCGGTGCCGGTCTCAAACATCATCGGCTCGCCCCTGTCCGGCTTAGTCTTGGGAGTCCGCTGGTTCGGCATCCAAGGCTGGCGCTGGCTCTTCGTCTTGGAAGGCGTACCGGCAATCGTCCTCGGCGCCATCACGCTCGCGTATCTAACCGATTGGCCCCGCCTAGCATCGTGGCTCCCAAAAGATGAATGCGATTGGATTACCGACGAACTCGAGCGGGAGAAGCAGGCCAAGAAAGCCGTTCGCACTTTCACGATCGGACAGGCGCTTCGCCAGCCGGTCGTCATCCATCTCACGCTGGTTTATCTTCTCGGATCGATGGGCTTCTACGGTTTCGCGATCTGGTTTCCGACGATCCTCAAGCGCATGTCGGGATTGTCGGACTTCCATGTGGGGGCTCTGGCGAGCGTCGCCTACGTCGCAGCGTTTGTGGCGATGCTGGCGAACGGCTGGCATTCCGATCTCACGTCCGAACGGCGCTGGCACACAGCTTTCCCGCTCTTGCTCGCGAGCGCGGCCTTCCTCGCGCTGATCCCTGCAAGATCTCACCTATTACTTGAAGTGGCTCTCTTGACTTGCCTGGGCGCTTGCGTCCAGGCCTTCTACCCCACTTTTTGGCCTATCCCCACAATGTTGCTTGGCGAATCGGCAGCCGCAGCTTCCATCGGCTTGATCAACTCTGTCGGAGGACTAGGCGGATTTGCGGGGTCCTACGGCGTCGGTTATCTAGCCAACCGCACATCTTCGTTCTCGGCGGGATTCGCCTATCTCGCCGTGTCCGTTCTTCTTTCCGCGCTGCTTCTGCTGTCTTTGCGCGCGCATGAGCCGTCCAAATCCGCGCGCCAGAATCATTCATAATAGTAATTGGGCCGTCTGGGACGCGCCCCGCGCGCAAATAACAATCCAAGCAGGAACCCGCCAACATGCGCCCACCAAGCCACGCCTCCGGCGTTCACCGCCCCAAGCGAGCCGAGCCCACTGAGGAATTGCACCACGAACCACAGACCGATAAAGATAATTGCCGGAATTTGCGCTGTGAACCAGAAAATAAAAAGAGGAACCAGAGTTAGAATCCGCGACGCCGGATAAAACATGACATAGGCACCCAACACACCCGAGATCGCTCCGCTCGCCCCAATCGACGGAATCTTTGAACCCCAGTCGAAAATCAACTGCGACACGCCCGACCCCAAGCCGCACACCAGATAGAATCCGACGTACGGGACGTGCCCGAAGCGATCTTCGACGTGCCCGCCAAAAATCCACAGGAACCACATGTTCCCCAAGATGTGCAGAAATCCGCCGTGAAGAAACATGCAGGTAAAGAGCGGTACAAGTGCTGCTTCAAATGTCGTCCGGCCGACAAGCGCCAAGTGCACTCGCGCCGGCACAAGCCCGTAGGTGCTGACGAATCCGGCGGCGACGCTCTCCGGCAGCGAAATCTGATAAAGAAAAACTAGAACGTTAACCACGATCAGCGCGACGGTCATCGCCGGGAACGTTGCGTGCGGGTTCAGATTCTTGAGAGGTATCATGCGTGGGAATCCTCACGCGCTGCGGCGGAAGCTTTTGAGCTGCTCGGGGCGGTAGGCTGCTTCCGACCGCGCCCCGCACCTCATCAGATTCTCGATCTTTCGAACAGATGCGATTCCAGCTCGTGCGCCCACCGCAGTGCAGGCTAGCGCCGCTGCGGCGCAAGAGAATTCAAGCATTCGTTGAACCGTCCACGATTTCAGCAGGCCATAAACAATTGCTCCGTGGAAGATGTCTCCCGCCCCGGTTGTATCCTCAGCCTTCACTTGAAATCCAGGGCAGAGTAAAAATTTGTCGCCGTCCCACGCGATTGCACCCAGATTGCCAAGTGTTGCGCCCGTGAGGCGATACTTGAACTTCTCATGAATTTCAGGGAGTGCCTTCAATAGATCGTTTTCACCCGTGAGCCGCGCTGGAAAATCCTTCGAGGCAAAAAGAAAATCGACCTGCTCAAGTGCCGCTTGAACTCCTGGGTAGAGGTTGTCGATATCGGCGACGACAGGTATTCCAGCTTCTCTTGCGATTCTTCCCGCCGCTGCTGCGGCTTCCGTGTCGTGCGCATCCACCAGAAGAGCTTGTGCCCGCGTGATCCATTCCTTGCGAATCTGGTCCGCGCGCAGTTCCAGGCGGCGATCGCGCTTCCAAATGATCGTACGCTCGCCCGATTGTTCATCGACGAGGATGTAAGCAATTTGGCTGGGACAATTCGGCGCGGAGAACAGATGCGCCTCGACGCGTTCGCGTTTGAGCTCTGCGGCCTGGAACTCGGCAGCCGCGTCGTCTCCCACCGTTCCGATGTAGCGGGTCCGTAGGCCCCACCTTTGGCACGCGACCATGGCGCTGGCGACTTGCCCGCCCGCGCGAATGTCCGCAGAGAGAAGTTCGACCTTCGTGTCGAAGGCAGGGAAGTGCGGAAGCCGAATAATCGTATCGGTGGCGTTCAGGCCCACGCCCACCACGTCGACGCGTTTAGTTGTGGCGCGCATGGCGCTGAACACTCTAGCTGACGCTCGTCGTTTTACAAGTGCGAATGTTCAAGACAGACAGTTTCACCTTATACTTGAACACTGATTGCTGACCGCTGCTTGCTCGATAGCGATTGCGCGCCGCGCCCCGCTGTGATAGAAAATTTTTCTCGAGAGCATCACGCTCGATTCAATCATGGAAGGCCGCTCGTTGTGAGGGTCAGGGAAGGATCGTTCGGCCGCCCGTCGGCGCGCCGACACGTCGATGCCGCTCCGCGAATCCGAAGCCATCATTCTTCAGAGTTATCCGCTCGGCGAAGCGGACCGTCTCGTCAGCTTTCTCAGCAGGAACATGGGCCGCGTCCGCGGCGTCGCAACTGGAGCGCGCCGTCCCAAGAGCCGCTTCGGCTCCACCCTCGAGCGCTTGTCTCACATCCGCATTTGGTTTTTCGAGCGCGAGACGCGCGAGCTGGTGCGCATCAATCAGTGCGAGTTAATCGAGTCGTTTCTCGATGCGCACGGCGATTACTCCTCGAGTGTGGTGCTCTCCCTCTTCAGCGAGATCACCGAAGCAGTTTTACCGGACCGCGAGCCTTCCGACGCTTCCTTCCGGCTTCTGCTTCTCGCGGCGCAGACCGTGAAGCGCACTGGACGCACAGCTTTGCCCCTCGCGTATTTCAGTCTTTGGACAGTGAAGCTCGGAGGTTGGCTCCCATCGCTCAAGACCTGCGTGCGCTGCAGCAGGGAACTGGGCACGGAGCCGGCGTTCGTCTCACCGTTCCACGCGGGATTGGCTTGTGCGAAATGCCGTGTATCGGGCTTGAGACCTTTTTCGCCGGCCGCCATCGCGGCCGCCCGACAGATCGAAATCCAGCGGCTCGATCAGTTGAGCGAAGAAGAAATCCCTCCACGCCAGGCGCGTGAAGTGACAAACTACATGCTCGATTTGATCGAGCATCAATTGGAGCGCAAGCTGACGAGCCGGACGATGCTGGAGCCGAAGGCGTGAGGAAGCTCTTGAAGAAATCAATTACCAAGCCGTCACGCAAACCCCACGGTTTGTCTTTCCAGGATCTTCTATTGAAACTTGAGGAATACTGGGCCCGCCGCGGATGCGTTCTTCAACAGCCTTACGACGTCGAAGTCGGAGCGGGAACCATGCACCCGGAGACTTTCCTGCGAGTGCTCGGCCCTGAGCCATACCAGGTCGCATACGTTCAGCCCAGTCGCCGTCCGGCGGATGGAAGATACGGAGAAAATCCGAACCGGCTCTATAAGCACACCCAACTCCAAGTGATACTCAAGCCCGCGCCGGCTAACGTTCAAGAGATTTATCTCGACAGTCTGCGGAATATCGGAGTTGACTTGAAGCATCACGACATTCGTTTTGAGGAGGACAATTGGGAATCCCCGACCCTGGGCGCCTGGGGCGTCGGATGGCAGGTGTTACTTGATGGTTTGGAAATCACGCAGTTCACCTACTTCCAGCAATCGGGCGGAATCGACCTCGATCCGGTTTCAGTTGAATTGACCTACGGACTGGATCGCATCGCCGCGTATCTTCAAGGAGTGGATAACGTATACGACGTGCGCTGGTCCGACACCGCGACCTACGCCCAGGTCCGCCTGGCGGACGAGCAGCAATTCTCCACCTATAATTTCGAGATGGCTGATCCCGCAACGACGCGAAAGATCTTCGAATTGAGCGAAGCGGAAGCAGCTCGACTCCTGCGCGCCTACGGGGAGAAGAAGGGCAAGGACAAACAACGCTTCCCACTCCTCGCGGCCTACGATTTCTGCCTGCGTTGCTCCCATCTCTTCAACGTGCTCGACGCGCGCGGCGCGATTTCAACCACCGAGCGCGCGGCAATGATTGGACGAGTGCGGCAGCTCGCATGCCGAGTCGCGGCAGACTGGCTCGATCAGCATGCGTTCCTGTCACCCGCCGGCACCGGAGCAAGGTCGTGAAGACGCGCGGGGAATTCCTGCTTGAAATCGGCTGCGAAGAAATCCCTGCCGGGCTGATCGCCAAAGCCGCAATCGAGCTTAAAAAACTACTTGAAAAGCACCTGTCGACCCTCGGGCTGGCCGACGGCAGCACGGTGCAGTGCTTGGGCGCTCCGCGCAGGCTCACCGCCATTATTAAAGATGTTCGCCTGCGCCAGGAGGACATCAGGAAGGAAGTCATCGGCCCCCCGAAGTCGATCGGCTACGATTCTGTCGGCGAGCCGACGCGCGCCGCACAGAGTTTTGCTGAGAAGCAGGGAATTCCACTCTCGAAGATTTCCATCGTCAACACAGCGAGGGGCCAATACCTCGCCGCGCATCAGATCGTTGCCGGCCGTGCCGCGCGGGAAATCCTCGGCGAATCGCTGCCGCAAATTATCCAGGAGCTCTCGTTCCCTCGCTCGATGTACTGGACCGCAAAGGACGGCCCGCGCTTCATCCGTCCGATCCGTTGGATTCTCGCGGTCCTGGATGGATCGGTGGTCCCGTTCACCTTGGCTGGAGTCAAGTCGGGCAATCACACCGCCGGGCATCGTTTCCTCGGGAAGCCTCAAATTCCGGTGACAAACTCGCGGGATTACATCGCGGCGTTGCGCCAAAACTTTGTCCTGGCCGATCCGGAGGAGCGTAGAAGCAGAATTGAAGCTCAGATTCAATCTCTGATTCGGCACAAAGGCTTGCATGTTCACGCCGATCCGGAACTCACGAATCTCACAGTTTACTTGAATGAATATCCAACGGTGTTAATGGGCGACTTCGATCCCTCGTTTCTGGACCTTCCCGATGAGATTCTGATCACAGTGATGCGCGATCATCAGAAGTACTTCGCAGTGGAAGACAAGTCCGGGGAACTGGCGCCACATTTCCTCGCCGTCATTAATCTCGACCGCGATTCGCATGGGCTTGTGCGCGCAGGCCACGAGCGCGTTCTGCGCGCCCGCTTCGCCGACGCAAGATTCTTCTGGGAGACGGACCAGAAGTGTCGGCTGGCCGACTATCTTCCCAAGCTAGCCCACGTCACCTACGAATCGCGCCTCGGCAGTTACCGCGACAAAGTCGAGCGCATGCGCTGGCTCGCACGCTGGACCGCGGAGCAATGGTTCAGTTCAGGACATCGCCAGGCAGATGTGGCTGGCTCGGATCGCGCTGCCGAGCTCGCCAAGTGCGACCTCGCGACTGAAATGGTCCGCGAGTTCCCCGAGCTTCAGGGAGTGGTCGGTGGACTTTATGCGCGCGCCCAGGGAGAATCGGAAGCGGTGGCTTCGGCGATTTACGATCATTATCGACCGGTCGGCATCGACGACCCTGTCCCGCGCAATCTCACCGGCTGTATCGTTTCGCTTGCGGACAAGCTCGACTCCCTTACGGCTTGCCACGCCGTTGGCGCCATCCCGTCAGGTTCAAGTGATCCCTTCGCTTTGCGACGAGCTGCGCTCAGCGTCGTCAAAATTCTCCTCGAACTTAAGCTTCCACTTTCACTTTCGTCCGCGATCTCAGCCGCTGCCCGCGCACTCAATGACCATCCTCCAAAACTGAAAGTATCTTCTAAGGCGGAGCAACAGGTGCTCGACTTCCTCTTGGACCGCGCTCGATTTGTTCTGCGCGAGCGTCAAGGGTTCGCTTACGACGAAGTGAACGCTGTGTTCGCCGCCGGGGGAGATGATCTGGTGGACGCCACGCGCCGCGTGGCGGCGCTGCAGGCCATTCGTCACACGAAAAACTTCAGCCCGCTCGCCGTCGCCTTCAAGCGCATTCGCAAGATTCTGGAAAAGGCTGGCCCGAGTTTTGCGGCGAACGGGGGACGACTCGCAGCGGTGCGCACGGATCTATTCCAAGAGGACGCGGAACGCTTGCTCCATGACGCGGCCACTCGCGTTCGGGATAAGGCTGCGGCGGAGAAACGCGTCGGGAATTATCGTCAAGCCCTTGAGGCCATCGCCGAGCTGCGGCCCACGGTTGACCGGTTCTTCGATGATGTCCTTGTGATGGCCGAGCAAGAGGAAGTTCGCAAGAATCGCCTGATGCTCCTTGCAGGCCTGCTCAAGGAGTTTTCGACCATCGCCGATTTCTCCGAAATCGTGGCTGAGGAAAAATAGAAAGAAGTACATCACGTTGGTGGAGTAACAAGTGAATCGGTAGCCGCGCAGGTCGCCGATTGTCAAAATCGAAAGTAAGACCTCAATGTCACGTTATCGGATGGCTGTTCGCGGCAGTCTTAGAGCAAACAAAGTAAGCGGATTCCATTTAAGTTTCAGTTGAAGAGTCGGCGAGTCGACACTTGCGTGCCGCCGACAACGGCGCCACGGCGCACGAATGGGAGGCAAGCGTGAAATTCGTCTACTTCTTTGGGAACGGTAAAGCCGACGGCAATGGCGAGATGAAAGGTCTGCTAGGCGGGAAGGGCGCAGGCCTTGCGGAGATGACCAGGATTGGTTTGCCCGTCCCCGCCGGCTTCACCATCACCACCCAAGCTTGCGACTACTACTTGCAACATGACAGGAAATACCCCACAGAACTGCGGGCGCAAGTGGTCCGCAATCTCGCCCACCTTGAACGCCTGACCAAGAAGAAATTGGGCGACGCCAAGGATCCACTGCTCGTCAGCGTTCGCTCCGGCTCCGCGCGCTCGATGCCCGGCATGATGGAGACCATTCTGAATCTCGGGATGAATGATAAATCAGTCGAAGCCCTGGCCCGCCAGACGAACAACGAGCGTTTCGCCTTCGATGCCTACCGCCGGTTCGTTCAGATGTACTCGACCGTCGTAATCGGGTTGCCTAAAGAGGAACTTGAAGAGCGTCTTCGAGCTCTCAAGAGATATCTGGGCGTCAAAGAAGATCCTCAGGTATCAGCGCAAGGCTGGCGGCAGCTCGTTGGTGAGTACAAGGCTTACTTCAAGGAGAAAACCGGGAGGGATTTTCCGGAAGATCCCGAGGAGCAACTTTGGGGCGCCATCGGCGCAGTGTTCGAATCGTGGATGGCGGAAAAGGCTGTCACCTATCGTCGAGTCGAGAAGATCACTGGCCTGCTAGGGACGGCCGTCAACGTCGTCCAAATGGTCTTCGGGAATCTGGGCGACAACTCCGGTACTGGAGTTTGTTTCACTCGCGATCCCTCGACCGGCGAAAAAATCTTCTACGGAGAATTCCTCCTGAACGCTCAGGGAGAAGATGTCGTCGCCGGCATTCGCACTCCCATGCCGCTCACCGAAATGGCCAAGCGCATGCCCAAGGTTTACCAGCAGCTCGAGCGTGTCCGCCAGATTCTCGAAGAACACTACCGCGACATGCAGGACCTCGAGTTTACCGTGGAGAACGGCACTCTGTACATGCTCCAGACGCGCACCGGAAAGCGCTCGCCGCAAGCGACCTTCCGCATCGCTGTGAGTATGGTCACCGAAGGCCTGATCACCCAGGAGGAAGCGGTCGCTCGCATCAAGGCCGAAGATATCGAGCGGCTCTTTTATCCCGTCATCGACCCGAGCGTTTCTCGTCCGGATCTCAGCAGCCGCAAGCTCGCCACCGGAATCAATGCCGTCCCCGGCGCCGCGGTGGGCAAAGCCGTCTTCACCGCTCAGGAAGCGGAGGAATGGGCTGGGCGAGGCGAAAAGGTGATCCTGGTGCGCCGCGAGACGAGCCCCGAAGACGTCGGCGGCATGTTCGTCGCCCAGGGCATCTTAACCGCCACCGGAGGCAAGACCAGCCACGCTGCGGTTGTAGCGCGCGGTTGGGGGAAGTGCTGCGTCGTCGGCGCAGAATCGCTCGACATCGACGAAGCCGCCAAGCAAATGCGCGCCAACGGCCGCCTCATCCATAAGGGCGATTGGCTCACCCTCGACGGAAGCGAAGGCGCTGTTTATTCAGGAGAAGTCCGGCTCGCCCAGCCGCAGCCGCCCCGCTCGTACTTCACCATTCTCGAATGGGCGGACGGCATTCGCCGTTTGCACATCCGCGCCAATGCGGATACGCCGCACGATGCCCGCAAGGCTCGTGAAATGGGCGCGGAGGGAATCGGTCTCTGCCGCACCGAGCACATGTTCTTCAAGGATTTCGAGCATCCCGAGCGCAGTGTCGAGCGCCAGCTCGCCATCCAGGAAATGATCATTGCCGACACGTCGGAAGCTCGTCGCAAGGCCCTTGAGAAACTTCTGCCCTTCCAGCGCCGCGATTTCATCGGCCTCTTCGAGGTCATGGACGGCCTGCCCGTCACCATCCGCCTGATTGACCCACCCCTCCACGAATTCGTTCCGCACGATAAAGAGAAACAGGAAGAGCTCGCCAGGAAGATGGGAGTGAAGCCTGACGTGATTGCGCGTCGCGTCGAGCAGTTGCGCGAAGCAAACCCCATGCTCGGGCATCGCGGCTGCCGCCTTTGCATCACTTATCCCGAAATCCTCGAGATGCAGGTTACCGCGATCATCGAGGCGGCCATCGATTGCCAGCGCCGGGGCATTAAAGTTCTACCTGAGATCATGCATCCTCTCACTCTTGACAAGAAGGAGCTGCAAATTCTCGAGCAGGCCACACGCCGGGTAGCGGACGACATTATTTCGCGCTCGAAGGCAAAACTTGAATATTTGGTCGGAACAATGGTTGAGCTGCCACGCGCGGCGCTTCTTGCGGACCAAATCGCCGAGGTCGCCGAATTCTTCTCTTTCGGCACCAACGATCTCACGCAAACTGTAATGGGTCTTTCCCGCGACGATGCCGGCCGCTTCTTGCCCGACTACGTGGATGAGAAAAAGGCGGGAATTCTTCCCGCTGATCCGTTCCAGTCGCTCGACATCCCTGGAGTCGGTATGCTCATCGAATGGGGCATCGCGCGCGGCCGCAAGACCCGTCCGAAGCTCGAGGTAGGAATTTGCGGCGAGCACGCTGGCGACTCCGAGAGCGTCAAGTTCTGCCACCGCGTCGAAATGGATTATGTGAGCGCGTCGCCTTTCCGGGTGCCGATTGCCCGCCTCGCAGCCGCTCAGGCTGTGCTCGAAGAACGTTCGGCGAAGAAAGCGACCCGCGCCCGGAAGCTTGCTCGATCTCGCGGTTCAGCGTGAGCAGCCCGATTCTGCCGGCAGTGGGCGGATGATCTCCCACGCCC
>JBARRP010000098.1:0-41494 GCA_049644285.1 Candidatus Acidiferrales bacterium
CTGTTCCGGGCTCAACAACAACGCTGCTTTCGGCCGTCCCATCGCCATAGGCACCTCCATTCTGCATCCGAGATGCCTATTTTCAGAGCAATACTAATGCCACTTATTTACGGGACAGCGCACTAGGTGCATGCGCACTTCTTCGATCAGACGGCGCTCGCTGGTAATCCCGTACAGGTACCCCACCAGCAAGATGCGCCAGCAGGATCTCCGGATCAATCGAGGGACGTCCCACCGAGCTGTACGCGTCTCGCAGCCGCTCGCGTAGAAAGCGAAAATCTACATACCGGTCAATCCGGCGGAGTAGGTGATGCTCCGGAATCTGATCTTCCAGTCGGAAGTAATAAAACATCGGCTCCATGCGGGGTTGTTGACCCATCATCGGCAGCGTTCCTCCTGAACGCCGACCTAGCACAGAAGGGCATGGTTATCCCAGAAAAATCAGCTCCGAAACGACTTTTTCAACAAAATCATGGGTTTTCGGACCGGTTCGGTGCAAAAGGGAGTATCTGAATTCACAGGTGCTTTTGTGTTGGTTCGGCCTGAAAAGGAGAGGGGGCGCTCTCCGTTAGTGAGTATTCCGCCCTTCCGGGCGGGGATTCTCAAGGCATCAAGGTCTACCGATCAGATGAGGATTTGGAAGCAGCGCAAGGAACAGGTTCCGGCGCTGCCATTCATCGTTTCGATGAGCCCACCAGGCTATCCCTCGGCATGGTTGCGTCCCCGCAGAGCCCGCTTCCGTTTCGCCCGGCAAGATCATTGTAGCTTCACCACGTCCATCCGTCTCAACTTCCGGATGGGCCGTAAGCCACTCGGAACGGCAGCAAGCGCCAGACCGGGTTGACTGATGTGGTAAACTGCGTCCGCGAATGTTCAGGAGGCAGTACGTGAAAGCGCCAATTCTTTACCGAATCTCTTCTGTTCTTCTGCTGCTATTTGCCGCCGGACATACGTTTGGGTTTCGCCAGAATAATCCGGAATGGGGAGCGGACACGGTTCTCGGGTTAATGCGCTCCATCCACTTTGACGCGCAAGGGTTTACCCGGACTTATTGGGACTTCTTCAGCGCGTTCGGGCTTTTTGTCTCCGTGTTTCTTTTGTTCGCGGCGGTATTAGCGTGGCTGCTGGGCGGACTTCCTGCAGAGACTTTGGCACGCGTGCGAAGCATTGCGTGGGCGCTCGCCATTTGCTTTGTAGCAGTCACAGCTTTGAGCTGGAGATACGTCTTCACCACCCCCATCGTTTTCTCAACCCTGATTACAGTGTGTTTGACTGCGGCGGCGTGGCTCTCAACGAAGACAGGCTGAACCTTGATAGGGAAAGCGACAGGTCCGATCGACCTTGCTTCTCGAGTACCCCACCAAGCCGATTGTAGCGCCCGGCGCGCCAGTCCGGCCCGAGACCTATCCCCGTCGAGAGGATTTGGTGCGCTTCAAGCTAGGCTATGGCGCGCCTGTAAGTGGCCTCGGCCTCTACGTAGAGCCCATCTTTTTCGTACTGCTCCGCCGTTCTGTCAAGGCTAGCCAACTCGGCTGGCACGCCCATTTCGACGAGAGGCTGTTTCTCAGCTTCGGCCGTTCTTCCCTCACCTCGGTAAAGCCGCACGAGCAGGTCCGGGTAAGCGTCGCAGTTCAAAATCATTCCCGGATGAGGTCTCAACCGGTCACACAGCTGCTTCATCTCCAGTAGCATAGGCTCGGCCTCCGTCCACCGGTGCTCGTGGATATAGAAGTTTGCGACCTGACCGAAAATTCCAGCACTCCGTCAACGGTGTAGGTTGACTGGAGGTGCGCCCTATTGATCTCTGCGATCTCAAGCGCCTCCTTCAACAATTGCTCGGCCTCTTCTTGGTTTCCTTGGCTCAGTGTGAGGGAGGCAATCACCTCAAGGTCGTCTGCGACGCGCAAGCCTGTGGGCCCGAAAGCAATTCGGTCCACGTCAAGAGAACGCCGATTGAGGGCCATTGCCTCGGAGAACTGCCCCTTTTGTTCGACGATCATAGCCAACCGCCTAAGGTAGTTGCCCATGCGCGGGCTTTTCGGTTCTTGCTGCTCAGTATCTGCAATTGCGTCCCTGAGGATCTTTTCAGCATCCAGCAGGCGGCCTTCATTTTGGGCCTTAGTCACGGATAGCATGATGGGATCGCGTGCCGGGGGACCGTCCTGAGCCAAGCTAGCCTGGGAGGAAACAACTAAAATTATGATGAGTCCGGTTGCCTGTGCGGCTTGCCAAGCAAAATGTGACAGCTGTGCGATGGCTGTTGATCGCTTATCATCCATGAAAGAGCACCGCGAAGCTACTCCTGGTCGATTGCTAACGCAGTTGCCGTGCACGAAAAACCCACCGCTCCGTCTCCGTGCGCGACTCGCCGTGGTGAGCATATACCGAATCTAATATCTTTTGCAGAGATCGTAATGGCATAAGCGGTTAATATATCCGTGATGTTTGAAAAGTCAAGACAACACTCGCCGCTATTTTATCGGCGAAGACGGCTTCACTATTTCTGTCGAAGAATCTTATGGCGGATATCCGGCCAGAACTCCTTGACGAGGTTATTGAGGGCGGCAGATTCCAGTCCTGTCCCCCAGTTCTCCGCCGTTTTCCGCAAGCCACGCTCCTGTGAAGGGTAATAAAGGTTGGTTAGACCCGCTTCCATTCCATTCCCCAAAACCTCGGAGAAGTTAAAGCTTATGCCTTCGGAATCGGTCTTGGTAAGGACGACACGGGATAACGCGTACGCTGTTCGGTGGAGAAAACCTCCCTCGCCACGCGTATAGTAGCGTGGGTCTTCGTGCGTCATCGAGGGGACAAGGGCTTCTGTAAAAAAAGCTCCAGACGCTTGATCCGTGAACGCCCGCCAATAATAACGCCCATACCCGGCGGCTCCGTGCCCCAGCTCCGGATACGACTTCAAAGCCATGCTTTGGCCGGCGAGCATTCCCGCCCAAACGAACGACGAATAATCCACGCTATCCTGCGTCGCAAGCACGAATTTTCCCCGGGCGGACAGCGGGGGAAGCTGTGTGTGGGCGCTCACGGCCGCAAAATTTGGGATAACCCAAAACATGCGCTTGGTCTGTTTGCCTTCGGAATTATCTGTCTTCTGGACCGCAGAGGTTGGAACCGGCGCTGAAGTGGGTGCCGCCTGGGGCTTTGACGGTGTACCGGCGCCCGATTGCGATGCGGAAGCTCCGGTGCTTCCCGATTGCTGGGGCTGCTGCTCCTGCGTTGCGCCACTCTGTTTGTCTGGAACTGCTGTCTGGGGCCGGACGAGTGCCGGAGACAGAAGAAGAAATAAAGCCACAGCGGCACTTCTAGTGGTACGCAAAGCCCTTGAATAAATCACTCGCGCTCCTCAATAGGCCTTCTCGGTTATAACACGGAGTCGGGTCATTTTCGCGAATCGCTAGCGATTGCGAGAACGCAATCTCCACTCGCAGAAGAGTATCGACATCGAATGCAACTCAAATCTTATGATTCTGCTTCGCGAGCATCGGTGCTCCAACGCAGCGATCTGCATCATGCATTTCCTGCTCGATTGCCCGGATATCCTCTGCGCCTTCTCCGACTTCCACGCCTCACCTCCACCGTAAATTTTTACACCGTGGTCGCCTGTAATCCGTCAACTTTGTGCTACCGTCGGCCGAGGAGATGACGCATGACGCTGCTCGACCAGCCAAGCCCCCGCATCCATCGCGCCCCGCCGGTGCTACACTCTAAGACCTTTCGAATCACATTCTTTGCAGACCCCACCCCGCAACTCCCATGGAATGACATCCTTGCAAAAAACATAGGGGCGGGGGGGCCGAATCTCAAACCTTGTCGAATCCGCTCCATGGCTAAGCCGCGGCCCCACCGGCAAGTCAACAGACGAAGTCGAGAACTTGTCCACGCCGTTCTTTACGGAGCCGGATCGTGTCGAGTAATATGCTGGGCGGTTGTCTGGCGGGAGGTGCTCTTATGCGCGCGTTACCGATGGGCCTCTTGGCTGCTGCGACGCTCTTGGCAATCCAGGACCCGGTCGCCGTGAATCCCCGAATCGTCCACGTCGAGTTTGAGAATGACGCGATCCGCGTGCTGCGCGTCCATTACGAGCCTCATGACTCCTTGGGAATGCACTCGCATCCGCCCAGGCTGGTTGTGAACCTCAGGAATAGTCATAGCCGGGCGACTTTGCCGGACGGGACCTCCACGGAGACGCATGGCACGGTTGGTCGCGTGGTTTGGAGAGAGCCGGAGACACATGCGGTGGAGAACGTTGGTGACGGGCCGCTGGAAAATATTGAGGTCGAATTCAAGAAAGCCTCCGCGCCTGGCATACCTGTCGCCCGGTCCGAAAGGGCGGCAGCTTCGCCGAATGCGACCGAGCCTGTGCCGGTGGAGCAGGAGGCGCATCACCACGTGGTTCTCGAAAATCAGTACGTGCGCGTTCTTGATGTGGCAATCCCGCCCGGAGAAACCACGCTCCTTCACACCCACTCGCACGACAATCTGGCGGTTCGGATCAATGGCGGTCTGGTCGAAACGCAGGAGATGGGCAAAGGGTGGCAGTCAGCCACTCTGAGTCCCGGCACCATCATCTTTCGGAATCCTTTGACACATCGCGTCAAGAACGTGGGAAATCAGGTGTACCGCGTCATCGACCTCGAAATACTGCAATAACGTTCGCTGTCGCCGAGATCTCACTCAACCATTTGCGCTCGCTCAGACTATCAGTCGCTCGAGTGAATCGAGCGCGAACGGATGTCCGCACGACGAATGAGCGTCCGTCGGGCGCAATCTTCCGGGCGACGTCTGGCGAGCGAACGGCCTCGCGAGGATGAATTTTTAGTTCGGTGTTTTCGCGAAACTGCCTGCGATCTAATCCGCGGAGGCGGCTCGCTTGGCCTGATCCGCGCGAACCAGCGGGACGTCGACCAAGTGCTCGGCGAGGAACCAGACTTGGAGTTCGTTCGTGCGAATCACCTGGCTCACAAGTAGATCGTTCGTCCCGTCGTCACCGGCTTCATCCGCCTGCTTGGCGACCGTGCGCGCTTCCTTGAGCAGGATTTCATGCGCCTCGAGCAAACGCGAGATTTGTGCGGGAACCTCTTCCCGTCCGCGAGGAGGGCGCGGGATGAAAGTTGTTTCGGCAATGTCGGGCGCCATTGCCAAGCTGATGGCGCCAAGAAGCTGGACGCGTTCGGCAATCGCATCTACGAGTTCGTTCTGTTCGCCGTAGTGCTTGTCGAAAAGCAGGTGGAGCTGATAGAAGGTCTCACCTGCGACTTGCCAATGATGCTTCTTGTAAAGATCGCGGAGGGTCATGGTGTCGGCGAGAATCTGATTCAACGACTCGGCGCTGGCGGCGCAGACCTTCTCATCGAGAGCGATCGGCAGCCGGGCAATTTTTCCGAACGGCTGGATTTCTTTGGCGTGCTGGTGAAGGATGGGCCGGGCGCGCTCAGCGCCGGCTTCCAGTTGGTTTCGAGTGGGTCCCTGCTTGTCGGCCTTCGGGCTCATCTTGGTTTCTCCTTTATTTGATTCAGTTCGGTAACAACAGAATGCTTTCTAGCGCCTGCCCTGTTAGATGTTTCACAGCGATGAGTGGCTTCGCTCCCCGACGGGCATCCGCAAGCGTCCGGATTCCGACGGGGTGTGGGGAATCATGATACCGCCGCCAGACACGCGTAGCCACTATACCTTGAGTCCGATCGAACGCATCAATTCGAGGGCATTGCTTTTGGTCACGACGCCTTCGCGCAGCTTGTAATCGAAACTCATGTGGCCGTTCTCGAGATGATCCTGGAAATGGGTGTTGCCCATGCGACTCCCGAGGCGTTCAACAATCGCGGTTAAAGCCAGATCATGGGTGGTCACGACGCCGATAGCAGCACGCTCGGCGAGGGCCAGAATCAAGCCCTCAGCGCCAATTTTTCGATCCTTGGAATTGGTGCCGTGCAAGAGCTCATCAAGCAGGAATAGCACGGGCGTTTTGCCGTCGGTCACGTCCAGAACCCGGCGCAGGCGGGTGATTTCCGCGTAGAAACCGGATTGGCCGTCCAGAAGTGAGTCGGTCACGCGAATGCTCGTTCCCACCGCCAGGGGCGTAAGACGAAGGCGCTTGGCACGACACGGAGCGCCGGCCATGGCGAGAACCGTGTTGGTCCCGACGACGCGCAGGAACGTGCTTTTGCCCGACATGTTTGAGCCGCTCACGAGAAGCATCTTGCGGCTCCTTCTCCAGCCGGATGCTATTCCGGACGCAGCGAGCGGCGGGCAGAAGGGGATGGCCGAGTTCTTCGCCGTCAAAGAGGGCTTGCTTGTTGGAGGATTCGACGATTTCCGGAAAAGGATCGTCAGGATGCTCGTAGGAGTAAGCCGCCAGCGAAAGCAGCGCCTCGATTTCGCCGGCCGAATCGAGCCAGAGTCGCACGGATGAGCCGCGCTTGCGACGCCATACTTCCACGGCAAAGGCGAGTTGCAGGCTGTAGAGGAGAGGAATGTCGAGGGCGCTGATAATCATGTTGCGGCGCGAGTGAATCATGTCTGTCAGGCGGCCCAACTTCTTGATGGAGCGCGAGGGTGGTTCGTCTGCGGTCTCGAGTCCTTTCACGAGCTGCCGGAGCCTGGCGCTCGCGAATCGCTCGCGCTCGACGCGCCGGAGAATTCTCGAGAGTAAGAGCAGGTCTTCACAGGCATTCCCCACGCTGGCAACTACTTCGTCCACGCCGCGCCGGTCCCAAAAGGCGAGACCACCGTTAACCGCGAGGAGAATTAGAAACGGCAAAGCTGGACCACCGGCGAGCAAGTAGACAAGAGCAGACGCAGAGGTTAGCGACAGGACCGCCGCGAGAATCCGAATGGAGCCGCCGTGGAGGAGCACCCGCCCTTCGGCCCAGGCGGCGAGTTCATCGGGTTTGACGGCAGCGCCAACGTCGGCACCGAGGACCGCCAAGTCCTCTCGCAGATCGAGTCCCTCCCGCAGTTCGGTGATGGCCGCGTGACGCTCGGCGATGTCGTGAACTGGGGAGGGCACCAGAAGCCAGTGCGCGAGGCGGTCTTCGCCCATCCGGGTTCGCGCGATCGAGAGAAGCTCGAACAACCCGCCGCGGCCGAAAAGGTCGAGGTCGGCGGAGTAAATATGATTCGGATCGGAGAAGCGGCCACCGGTTGCGCCGGAGCCTGCCCAGCGATCTTCGATTCGGGCCAAGCCTCGCTGATAGAATGCCTCGGCCCGTTCGGCGCAAGTGCGCGCGCGAATCACGCGATCGTGGACGACGACCAATGCCAGAAAAACAGCTGCGGGCACAAGCAACCACGCGGGTGAAAACGCATGCCGCTTCAACGCCAGCCAGGCGATTGTGATTGCCGCGATCACAATCAAGAGACGGAGATTGCCAAGCTGGATGTGGCGCTTCTCCAGTTGGAGGGCGCGGGCGTGGCGGGCCTCCATTCGCCGCGAGTATTCAGTCGCGGGAGAACTGGGCGCGTTATCCATGACATTCGAAGATGTGAAGCGCACAAAACACTAACACAGAGGCCGCCGAGGACACAGAGCGCACCGAGGATATAGACTTGCTCGCATGGGCGATGTGATCCGGGTGCGAAGGGATGTTTTGATCCGGCTGCTGGATGAAGCGCATCGCGAACCGGCTCTTGAATGCTGCGGCCTTCTCGCCGGTCGTGATGGGATCATCGAGCGGGTGCTCCCTGCGCCCAACGCGCTGGCGAGTCCGAGTGCGTATGAGATTGCTCCGGGCGATCTTTTTCGGCTGATGCGTGAAATCCGCGCTGCGGAGCTTCACATGATGGGCATCTATCATTCTCATCCGACGGGTGGCAATTACCCGTCGCCGCGGGATATCGAGCGCGCTTATTATCCCGACGGTGTCTATTTCATCGTTTCGTCTGGACCGAAGGCTCAGCAGCCTGTTCGCGCGTTTGCGATTTGTGACGGGCGCGTTAGCGAACGGTCGGTCGAAGTTGTCTAGAAGTGCGGAAGCTAGGCCGCAATTCGCCGGCAGGACGCCGGCGCCCCAAGGCCTCCACGGATCCCACAATGACGGCAGAGAAGGTTAGCGCTTGCGAGTTTCGGGAGTGTAATGCGACTCGAGGTAAGTGACGATTTTGGACGTGGCGTCTTCGGGGATCGACGCGCCGTACGTCTTCGTCATCTTGCTCACTTCCGCTTCCCAGGTCGCGGCGGGCAGGGGCGGCTGCATGGTGATGTAACGGACGCTGTGACACGTGTTGCAGTAAGCCTCAACTTCCTGCTGGCCTTCGCCGGGCGGCAATTCAGGAGGATAGAGGGCGTACGATTCCACGGCATACGTGGCATCGGGGGGCGACTTCCTCGAAAGCGTCTGGTCGATACTCCCCCCGCGTTGCGGAGTGTAATACCCGGATTGGAATTCACCGTAGAGACCTGCAGCGGCGAGCGTCGAAAGCACCAGCAGGATGAGAATTGATGGCTTGTTCGTGCTCATGATCGGCGCTCCTGTCAGCCTGCGCTCCCGACGACGATTTCTTCGCGTTCGATTTTGTTCCACAGGTATCCACCCGGATTCCAGACACCTTGGTCTGGCTGAGTGTTTCCCTTCTCGTCAGTCGCGCGTATGGCTATTCGATAGCGGCCGGGCTGCCTCGGCGTCCACTCCAGCTCCCATGTGCGAAAGGAATATGTCCCGTAATCCTGGCCGAGGCGCGCCGGGCGCCAACTCTTGGCGTCGTTTTCCGAGACTTCGATCTTCGAGATTCGGCCGTGCCCGCTGAAAGCAATTCCGCGCAGTGTGATCGACAGCCCCGCGGGAATTTTCGCCGAACCGTCCGGTGAGATGAGGAACGAACGCACCGGCATGCGGCCGATCGGCACCGTCTTCACTTTTCCTGCTTTGACGTCGTCCGGCGTGGTTGAGCCGTTGGGCGTGGCTGGAATTCGATACGCCGTCTTCATCCAAAAATTATCATCGGGCTTATCGAGAATGCGAATCCAGGAAAGCGACTTTACCCAATACGTTGCGAAGTAGCCCGGCGCTACAAGCCGCAATGGAAATCCGTTCAGCATGGGCAACGGCTCGCCGTTCATCGCGTAGGCGACGATGCTCTCATCAATCATCGAATTACTCAGCTCGAGCGACTTCAGGAAGCGGTTCGAGCCGAGTCCCTCCGGGCCCTTTCCGCGGTCGAGCCCTTCGCACTGCACAGCGACGGAACCGCTCTTCACGCTTGCCGCATCCAGAAGCTCGCGGAGCCTGATACCGGTCCACTGAGCATTGCCCATCGCGCCATTGCCCCACTGACCCCCGGGAACGCGCGGCTGCAAGCGACTGCGGCTGTTGCCGGAGCATTGATTGACGGCAGCCAATGAGATCGGCTTGAACTTTGCTAACAGGTCAGACATCGTTAGAGTCAGCGGTTTCTCAACGTTGCCCTCAACGTGGAGGCGCCAGTCGGAGAGATCGATAGAGTTCGGAATCCCGTCGAGGTGCCAGCGAACGTAGAAAGCTTCGTTCGGAGTGAAGGGCGTGAGGAAATAGTGCCGCGGCGTTTCAAGCTGCACGGGCCGGTCGGTCAGAAGAATCAGAGGGGCTTTCTGCGCGTGGATGACGATGGGGCCAACCGAATTCCAGTAGGGATTTGCACCCGGGCCAGTGAAGCTCGGCACACGCGAAGCAGCGTTGGGCTCTTGCGCAAACAGTGTCCCCGGGCCGAGGAGAGGATTCAGCGCGACGGTTCCGCCGCCGGCCGCGAGGCCCTTGAGGAGTGCGCGCCGGGTGAGCTGGCGTTCCGGGTCGGGCATCGTGGAATCCTCCGACGTGCCACAATATCAATCACGGGCCTTTCGAGTGTCAACGCACAATTTTCGGGGCGTCTCACGGCCCTCAGAATGGCACGGTTCCGGGAAGCTTGCGAGACAAGATCGGGAAAGCGCTTACGTGTTGGCGCGGGTGGCGTGAAGATGCAGCGCTGCTTCGGCCTCTTCGAGCCGCTGGGCGTAGAGGGGGAACTTCGCGGCGAGCGCCGCCACTTCACCGCGGATGCGCTGCTCGGTGTCCGCATCATCGAGGTGATTCAGGACCTCGGCGATCCACCCGGCGATCTTTTCCATTTCTGCCTCGCGCATTCCGCGGGTGGTAACAGCGGGGGTCCCCACGCGTATGCCGCCAGCCTTCATTGGGGGTAGCGGGTCGAAGGGAATCGAGTTCTTGTTGATGGTAATGCCGGCGCGGTCAAACGCGGGCTGCGCGGCGCTTCCCGTAAGCCCGCGCGAGTGGATGTCCACGAGGAAGAGATGATTGTCCGTGCCGCCGCTGACGATGCGGAAGCCGCGCCGGGCCACGCCGGCAGCCAGCGCCTTTGCATTGACGACAATCTGCTTCTGATACTCCCGGAATTCCGGCTCCATCGCTTCCTTCAAGCACACCGCCTTGGCAGCAATGACGTGCATCAGCGGGCCGCCCTGAATGCCGGGAAACAAGATTCTGTCGAGCTCCTTCGCGTGCTTTTCCTTGCAGAGAATCATTCCCCCGCGAGGGCCGCGCAGGGTTTTGTGCGTCGTGGTCGAGACGAAATCGGCATGCGGCACGGGGCTCGGATGGACACCGGCTGCGACGAGTCCCGCGATGTGGGCCATATCCACGAAGAGCACCGCGCCGATGGATTGGGCGATCTCGGCCATGCGGGCGAAATCGATGATGCGCGAATAGGCGCTTGCCCCGACGACGACCATTTTCGGTTTGTGCTCGCGCGCCAGACGGCCGAGCTCGTCGTAATCAATCGTTTCGGTATCTTTGGTGACGCCGTAGGCCACGAATTTGTATGTCTTCCCGGAGAAATTCAGCGGATGACCATGCGTCAGGTGGCCGCCGTGCGCGAGATTCATTCCGAGGACGGTGTCTCCCGGCTGGAGCGCGGTCATGTAAACGGCGATGTTGGCCTGGGTCCCCGAGTGCGGTTGTACATTGGCGTGCTCGGCGCCAAACAGCGCCTTGGCGCGGTCAATCGCAAGCTGCTCGGCCTGGTTCACGAATTCGCAGCCGCCGTAGTAGCGCTTGGTGCCGTAGCCTTCGGCGTATTTGTTGGTCAGCACCGAACCCATGGCTTCGAGCACGGCTTCGGAAACGAAGTTCTCCGAAGGGATCAGCTCGATGCTGGTGGCCTGGCGGCGGACTTCTTCGTAGACGGCTTCCGCGACCTCGGGATCGGCCTCCGCCAGGGGGCGTTGCATCCTGCGTGATTGGGGAGTTTCGATTGTCATTTTTCTCGATTCCGTTTCCGGGGGTGCATGGATTCTTTCTCGTTTGTACGAACTAGCGCCGTTCCAACTATTTTGCACTAAGCCTTCCGAGACAGTATGCGCCCAGGTACTATCTGTCGCTCGCCCACGAACTTGGTCAAATAGTTGGAACGGTACTAGGCCTCCGCTGGGAGATGGTCGGAGAAGCCCCCGGGTCTGGAAGACCCGGGCTACCAACTCTCTCAGAGCTGCACCCGAGGCATAAGCCCGCTAAAGCTTAACGCGGGAGTGGTCCAGCTCGGCAATTTTGTCGATGCGCCGCTGGTGACGGCCGCCGGCAAACTGGGCCGCGAGAAACTCGCGGACGACCGCGATGGCCCCGGCGGCATCGAGGACGCGGCCGCCGAGGGCGAGCACATTCGCGTCGTTGTGCTCGCGTGAAAGCCGCGCGGTCATCGGGTCATGAGCGGTCGCGGCGCGGACTCCGGGGACCTTGTTCGCGGCGATGGCCATGCCAATCCCGGTGCCGCAGGCCAGGATTCCCAAGTCGCTTTGACCTGCCGCGACGCGCTGCGCCACCGCGCGCGCGAAATCCGGATAGTCCACGGATTCTTCCGAAGAGGTGCCCAGGTCCTCGCACTCGTACCCCGCCTCGCGAAGGTATTCCTTGATCCTTTCTTTCACATGATATCCAGCATGATCGGCGCCCAGGGCGATCGACAGCTTGGAAAGCGACGCTTGCATCGGAGTCCGGCAAACCGATTCTATCGGAGGGATAGGGTGTTTGCAATGAATGGCGGGAAAGAAGGGAGCGGCGTTTGTTCGAAACAGCGAAACTTGTTTTAAGGCTTGTCGGTGTCCGACTTCAGCACCAAGAAATGGATGAACTCACGGGCAATGTTTGTTCCGAAGTTTCCCAGCAGAGTGTAATTGCCCTCTCGCAAGGCGTCCTTGGGACTGTAGCGAGCTGGATACCAGGTAAGCTCACCCAGGGTGGCAGCATAAGGCGCGATCAGCTTTGGGACCGAGAAGACGTGATGACCATCTTCTCCCTTGCGGGCCGCCAGCGTCATTCGGGCCGCATGGCCGACTCGAGGCAAGACACCATTACAAACGCAGCGATAATATTTCATATCCTCGTGAAGAACCGCTCCGACACCGTATTCTGCCGTGTAGTTAAGCATGGCCAAGCCATATTGAGAGGCGACGCGTTGCGCGAAGGGTTCCGCGCCCTGTCGCCAGTCAGGGGGAGTGTTCCGCGATTGCAGGATGGCGCCGCCGATCGCCGCGCGACCGATGGCAATGGGCCCGAAAGCATCGAAGAAGTATTCATGCCAACGGTCTGCGCTCGAAGGCGGATGGTACCGCTGGACAGATTGGGCAGGTTTCGGTGCATCAGGCAGAGAGGGTACCTGCTCGCCCGCGGAGGTTTCACCGGCGGGGCCCTGGGCGTGCACGGGAAGCAGGAACGCGCCCGCCGCTATGAGGCTCAGAAGCACTCGGGAGCAAAACGAATTTCGTATAGACAATCTCGCTTCGGACCAGGTGTTTGAGTCTCACCCAGAGCCCGACCTCTTGAACTCTACAACCAAGACGCCTGTGACACCCAGTGATTGTTGAAGGGCTTGTGTTGGTTGACTTCCCTCACCGCGTTTCATAACCTACCTGATTCGCGCTGCACGCATTTTCATTGCTTGGGAAGCTCCCGGCGGCGGGAGCGCGGAAAAGAGCAACCGGAAGCATGTCGGACCTGAAACTGCCGTCACGAACGGAAGATTTCTCGGAGTGGTACAACCAGGTCATATTGCGCACTGAACTGGCGGACTACGCGCCCGTGCGGGGATGCATGATCGTGCGGCCGTACGGCTGGTCGCTTTGGGAGAACATGCAGCAGGCGCTCGACCGGCGATTCAAGGCGACGGGGCACGTGAATGCCGCTTTCCCGCTGCTGATCCCGCGCAGCTTCATCGAAAAGGAAAAATCGCACGTGGCCGGTTTTTCGCCGGAACTGGCGGTAGTCACGATCGGCGGCGGCGAAAAGCTGGAAGAACCTCTGGTCATCCGGCCGACCTCGGAAACGATCATCGGGCACAGCTATGCGAAGTGGATCCAGTCTTACAGGGATCTGCCCGTACTGATCAATCTATGGAACAGCGTGGTTCGCTGGGAGCTGCGCACGAAGCTCTTTTTGCGCACCCTGGAGTTTTTCTGGCAGGAAGGCCACACTGCCCACGCTACCTACGAAGAGGGAGAAGCGGAAACGCGCCAGATGCTCGATATCTACGCCGACTTCGCCGTTCGCGACGCAGCCATTCCCGTGATTCCGGGCCGAAAGTCGGCATCAGAGCGGTTTGCGGGCGCCGATCAGACGTATTCGATTGAAGCCATGATGGGCGATGGAAAGGCCCTGCAAGCGGGCACGTCGCACAATCTGGGGCAGAATTTCGCAAAGGCTTTCGAAATTCGCTACCTGGACAAAAACGGGACGCTTCAATACTGCTGGACGACTTCCTGGGGGCTCTCGACACGCGTTATTGGCGCCGTCATCATGGTGCACGGCGACGATCAAGGCCTGATTCTTCCTCCGCGGCTCGCTCCGTTCCAGGTGGTGATCGTGCCCATCTTCAAAAGCGACGAAGAAAAGGCCAGTGTGATGAATGCGGCCCGAAGGATCCTCGGGGAACTGACGGAGGTGGATATCCGCGTCAAAATGGACGAGCGCGAGGGAATGAGCCCCGGATTCAAATTCAACGACTGGGAAATGCGCGGAGTCCCCCTGCGCATCGAGCTCGGTCCCAAGGATGTGGCCAAGGGATCGGTCGTGCTGGCGCGGCGCGACCGCCCAGGAAAGGAAGGGAAATCGTTCGTGCCGCAGCAGGGAATCAAGGATGCTGCGTCCAAGATGCTCGAAGAGATTCAGAAGGCGCTCTTCGATCGCGCGCTTGAATTTCGCAAGAAGAATACGCGCGAGCCGAAGGACTACGCCGAATTCAAGACGGCGGTGGAGAGCGGGTTTGCCTATACGTATTGGTGTGGCGATAGCGAATGCGAAGCGAAAATCAAAGAAGAAACCAAAGCCACGATGCGATGCATTCCCCTCGAACAGTCGAATGAAAGGGGCAGTTGCATTTTGTGTGGTAAGCCGGCCAATGAGAAGGCCTACTTCGCTCGCGCTTACTGATTCGTGGAGCTCGCGTGCCACGTCCGCTCTGAAGCACGTATAAGCGGTTGAGTGAATTTCGGCCGACTACGTCGCGGAGAGGGTAACTCCTGCGAAAACAGGCTCGTAGGGTGCGCTCGACACCCGTTTCGCCCGGTGCTAGCATCCAAAAAGACTTGTGGGTTGGGCCAGATTTCTGCCTGGAAATGCGAGGTAATTTCCGGATGCGATTTGAGCGCAAAAGTGAGCGCGGAGGGGCGTTACTGAAAACCGTCGTCGCCCTGTGTATTGTAGGCGGCTTGATTCTTACAGGCGTCAAGGTTGTCCCCGCGTATGTGAACAACTATGAGCTGCAGGATTCGATCCTAACGGCGGCGCGGTTCGCCATGGCCAACCGCAGAACTCCGGACGATCTCAAGGACGAGGTTTTCAAGAAGGTTCGGGAACTGGGCCTCAATGTCCGGCGTGAGGATATTCAGGTGACGATTACGCCGGAAGGCTACGTGACGATCTCGCTGAGCTATTCGGTTCCCGTCGATCTTCCCGGGTATCAATTTCAGCTCCAATTTCATCCCCACGCCGACAACCGTTCCATTTAGAATGGTATTCCATCCCGATGAGGGCACGAGGAGCCCGATGAGGAAGCGTTGCGCCATCCCAGCCCGGGCGCGAACGCGGGTTGTTGCGATGTCGCCCTCGGAAAGGTAACGGAGAACTGTGTTGCGAATTCGGCTCGCTCCCGGATTTTGGACTTCACGCTTGGGTCTGGCGCTGCTGGGGGTCGCTTTCCTCGTTATTGTGGCCGGCGGCGGCACGTTCGCCCATTACTACATCAAGTTCGGACGACTGATCGACCAGCGCCTTACTGGCCAGATTTTTCAGAATACTTCGCGCGTCTATGCGACGCCCCAAAGAATCTTCCCCGGGCAATCCTTAAAGCCGGCAGACCTCGCCGCTTACCTGGTTCGCGCGGGATACAAGGAAGCGGCAGTGGCAGGGGCGCCGGGTGAACTCCGGATCACCGGCTCGAGCGTCGAGATCCGGCCCTCCCAGGCTTCTTATTTCCGGTCCGGGAACGCGCTGCGGGTCGATTTTTCAGGACCAACCGTCTCTCGAATCAGTTCGCTCTCGAACGGCGCCCCAATGGATTGGGCCGACCTTGAGCCGCAGCTTCTGACGAATCTGTTCGACAGCTCGCGCGAAAAGCGCCGGCTGGTTCGTTTCGAGGATTTGCCGAAAGTGCTCATCGATGCCGTGCTGGCCGCGGAGGACAAGCGATTCTTCGAGCATGGGGGTCTCGACCCGATTCGAGTGTTGGGAGCGGCGCTTGCGGATCTTCGGCGCGGCGCTCGAGCACAAGGCGCGAGCACGATCGATATGCAGGTGGCGCGCAGCTTCTTCTTTTCCACGAAGCGCGAGTGGCGCCGCAAGGTGAACGAAACGATGGTCGCGTTCGAGCTCGACCAGCGATTCACGAAGAAGCAGATCTTCGAGCTTTACGCAAATGAAGTCTATCTGGGCAACCGGGGCAGCTTTGCCATCCGGGGTTTCGGCGAAGCCGCCGAGGCGTACTTTGGCAAGGACGTTCGGGATCTGACTCTCGGCGAAGCCGCGTTCCTCGGCGGAATCATCCGCGCGCCGAACCGTTACTCGGCTGCCGAATATCATCCGGAGCGCGCCATGGAGGCGCGCGAGCGCGTCCTGACGCAAATGGTTGAAGATGGCTATGTTTCCGGTGACGCCGCGGCGGTGGCGAAGAAGCAGAAGCTGCACTTCATCGGCACCGGGATTACAGGGACGGAAGCCCCCTACTTCGTGGACATGGTGAAGGACCACCTCCTGGCGCAGTATCCGGAAAATGACCTCTCCTCCCAGAGCTATGGCATTTACACGACGCTCGACGAGAATCTGCAGCGCGCCGCGACGGAATCGGTGGCCACCGGGATCAAGGGTGTGGATAAGCTTCTCGCCAAGCGCTACGACCGCTGGAAGAAGAAGGGAGAGGCGGTGCCGCAAGTTCAGGTGGCGATGGTGGCGCTCGATCCGCACACCGGTGAAATCCTCGCGCTGGTGGGCGGGCGCAACTACGGCGAGAGCCAGCTCAATCACGCGCTGGCCCGGCGGCAACCCGGCTCGGCATTCAAGCCCTTCGTCTACGCGGCGGCGTTTGACAACGCCGTGCAAGGCTACCAGCCGATCGTGACGCCGGTGACGACGGTGGTGGATGAGCCGACAACTTTCAGTTTCGACGGCAAGGACTACACCCCGAATAATTATGGCCAGGAATTCTACGGCACCGTAACTCTGCGGGACGCCCTGATCCATTCCCTGAACGTAGCGACGGTGAAAGTGGCGGAGATGGTGGGCTACCAGCGGGTGGTGGAGATAGCGCGGCAAATGGGGCTGGACCCGAACATCCAAGCGACGCCGGCGGTGGCGCTCGGCGCCTATGAAATGACCCCGCTCGAAGTGGCGGCCGGCTATACCGCTTTTGCGACGAACGGAGTGCGCGCTGATCCGCTTTTTTTGCGCACGGTGATCGATAGCGACGGAAAGGTGCTGGAGCGCTTCGAACCAAAGACCCGGCCTGTGCTCGATTCGCGTGTCGCATATCTGGTCACCAGCCTGATGGAGGATGTTATCAACCACGGGACGGGCGAGACTGTCCGAGCCCTCGGTTTCGAAGGGCCTGCGGCGGGGAAGACGGGCACCTCGCGCGATGGATGGTTTGCGGGCTACACGACGAACCTGCTTTGCGTCGTATGGGTCGGGTTCGACGACAACCGCGACCTGGGTCTTTCCGGAACGGCGGCGGCCGCGCCGATCTGGGCCGAGTTCATGAAGCGTGCGGTTGCATTGCCCGGATATCGCAACACTCAGGAATTCTCGCCGCCAGCCGGCGACGTGCAGGTGACCATCGATCCGCAATCCGGCCAGCTTGCCACGCCGAGTTGCCCCATCACGCGCGATGAGGTGTTCGTTGCCGGCACCGAGCCAACACAATACTGCGAGCTACACGGCGGCAAGGAGATGACCGCGGCTGGCGGGACATCCTGGCTTTCCCGCCTATTCGGAAGGGCGGAACCGGCTCCCCCACCTCTTTCTCCGCCGACTCAGCCGGGATCATCGAAACCCGCGACGGTAGCGAAAGCGCGTCCCGGCACCCCAGGCGCACCGCAACCCGCGGACGCGCCCAAGGAAGAGGAAAAGAAAAAGGGGCTCCTACAGAAGATTTTTGGTATCTTTGGAGGTAGCAAGAAGCCTGCGGAGGCTCCCAAGCCACCCAATCCGTAGGCTCCAGGCGGGGAAAGAAAGGATGCCCGATGAGGCGTCTGCCTGAGTTGGTCCTCGCGTTTCCGTTCCTTGTGGTTTCGGCGATTCTTGCGCAACAACCGTCTGGTCCTCCCTCAGCGACGCCCGTCGCAACGTCCGCTCCGCAGGTGGCTTCGACGTCGCCGACCCTGACGCCACGTGAGCTGGCCGAAGTGCGCGGCGACGTTCAAATGGCGCGAAAGATGTATAGGGAAGCGATCTCCACGTACGTGCAGCTCGCTATCCAGGAACCGCACAATGCGATTTTGCTGAACAAGATTGGCGTGGCGTACCAGCAAGAAGGCGATTCGGGGCACGCAGGACGCTACTACAAGCAAGCGATCAAGGCCGACAAGACGTACGTCAGCGCCTTGAACAATCTGGGAACGGTTGAATACGAGAAGAAGCACTACGGCAAGTCCATCCATCTTTATAAGCAGACGCTGCAATTTCGCGCCGACACTCCGACCGTCGCTACGGTGTACAGCAACCTGGGCTACGCCTATTTCGCCGATAAGCAGTACGCCGCCGCGATGGATTCTTTCGAAAAAGCATTGAGGCTCAATCCGCAAGTCTTTGACCGCCACGCCGGCTTTGGCTCGATTGTGCAACAGCGGGCGGTGGAGGATCCGGGGCTTTTCTACTTCCTTGTGGCGAAGTCCTACGCCAAGGCGGGCGATATTGAACATTGCGCGCACTTCCTGCGCATGGCTCGCGATGAAGGCTACAAGGAATTTCGTTCCGCGCAGACGGACCCTTCGTTCGTGCGGGTGATCAAAGACCCGCAGATCCAGGAGATTTTGCAGGTTCCGCCGCCATACGCCGGCACAACGCGGCCGCAGGGTTTGTGATTGGGTGTGAACGCCAAACGCTGAAGCCATCAGCATTCAGCTATCAGCGTTTAGCAAGCGACAGCCCGGAGTCTACAGCAAGTTTCTCCCTAACTGCTCAGAGCTAACAACCGATAGCGATTTGCCTCCAGTAGTCCGCTGCGCAAAAGGCTCACGAATACTTTCCTCGGGGCCAGGGTTGCTCAGCGCGTGGGACGGGGCAACTCCAAGCAACTCGCTGAAGAACTCCCCAGCGTGCCATTCCGAGGAGTTCGCCACGGCGAACGACGAGGAATCTGTTCTTTCCTTGAGCATATCGAGAAAGCACATCCCTCGCGGAGTTCACCCTGGACAGAGCCGAAGGGCCGGGTCCGGTTTCCCGACTCCGATCGAGTCCACCGGACTCCGGGAAATCGGAGACGACAGAGAAAGTGCCTTTTGAGCGCCCAGTTAGAAAAGACTGTGAAGTTTCCAGTTTGAGTTCATTCTGTTGCTATAATACCGCCGAGATGATCCCTCGATTCCTGCTGAGCGCCGCGCTCGGCGTGTGCGCGGCGGGGGCTTCGGTTCTTGCGTTCGCTTCGCCCGCGGTTGCGCCTTCTGCATCGCCGGCCAGCTCGAGTGTTGTCGAGCTGCGGATCGATGGCGAGATTGAACCCATCCTCGCAGAATACCTGCTTGCCGGGATCGACCAAGCAGCGCAGGAACACGCGCGTTTGATTCTGATTACAATGAACACGCCCGGCGGGCTGGACAGCGCGATGCGCACCATCATTCAAAAGATTCTGCGCTCGCCGGTGCCGGTGGTCACTTACGTGACTCCGACGGGGTCGCGCGCGGCTTCGGCGGGATTCTTCATTCTGTTGTCGGGTGATGTGGCGGCGATGTCGCCGGGAACGGACACGGGCGCCGCCTCGCCTCTCCTGGTCTTCGGGGGAACACCCGTGCAGATCGATGAAACCTTGCGCAAGAAAATCGTAAACGAGGCCACTGCGTATCTGCGAAGTTACGTGACTCAGCGAGGCCGCAATGCGGAGCTGGCTGCGACCGCGGTGACCGACGCCAAGGCTTTCAGTGAAAAGGAAGCCCTCGATGGCAAGCTGATCGACCTGGTTGCTCCATCGCCCGAAGCATTGCTGGAGAAACTCGACGGCCGCACCATCACGCGATTCGACGGGACCACTCAGAAACTCGATCTCGCGCATCCGGTGCTGGAGGCGCGCGAGATGACGACGCGCCAGAAGTTTCTATCACGGATCGTTCAACCCGACGTGTTTTTCATCCTTTTGATCGTAGGCGTCCTGGGACTCTACGCGGAATTCACGCATCCGGGGCTTTTCGCGCCAGGGGTGATCGGCGTGATCGCGCTGGTGCTGGCGCTCTACGCGATGCAATTGCTTCCGGTGAATCTCACGGGCCTGGTTCTAGTCTTAGTGGCGCTGGGCCTGTTCATTTTGGAAGCTAAATTCCCGAGCCATGGAGTGCTCGGTGTCGGTGGGGCCGTCGCGATGATCTTGGGAGCCCTGATGCTGGTGCGTTCGCCGCTAACGGGCATGGGCGTGAGCCTCGGGACGGCGCTCGGTGTCACGATTCCGTTCGCTCTGATCATCATTTTCTTGATGCGCCTGGTGATGCGCTCGTTTTCCTGGAAACAATCGACGGGCGTTGAACAGCTTGTCGGGGAGGTTGGCGAGGTGACCGAGCCCGTCGAAGCCTCGGGAGCCCGAGGGATGGTTTTCGTTCACGGCGAACTGTGGCGCGCCGCGGCGCCTCAAGGAATTCCGCGGGGATCGCGGGTTCGAGTAAAGCGCGTCGAGGGCCTGACACTGCAGGTAGAGCCGGTGGAGAAGCCGCAGCGAGCGGCGTCTTCGTGAGGGAGTCCGTGGTCAGGAGGCAGCGATGGAATACTTGAGCATTCCGTTTGCGGTGGCAGTACTCATCGTTCTCATCTGGTTCTTCAATTCGGTGTACGTGATCAAGGAGTGGGAGCGGGGCGTGGTGCTTCGGCTGGGCCGCATGCTGCCGGAGCCGAAAGGAGCCGGGCTGCGGCTCGTCTTCTGGCCGATCGACAAGCTGACGCGCATGTCGCTACGGATCGAAACGCTCGACGTGCCGCCGCAGGACGTTATCACGCGCGACAACGTGTCGGTGAAGGTGAACGCGGTCTGTTACTTTCGGGTCGTGGACGCGAATCGCGCCCTTTCGCAAATCCAGAATTACCTCTACGCCACCTCGCAGCTTGCCCAGACCAATCTCCGCAGCGTCGTCGGCCAGTTCGAGCTGGACGAGATCCTATCGGAGCGCGAAAAGGTAAACGCGAAGCTGCAAGTAATCCTTGACCAGGATACCGAACCTTGGGGTATCAAGGTAACGAAGGTTGAGGTTAAACAGGTCGATATTCCGGAGTCGATGCAGCGGGCCATCGCCAAGCAGGCGGAGGCAGAGCGGGAACGACGTGCGAAGATAATTCACGCGGCCGGAGAATTTGAGGCATCGACGAAACTGGCAGAAGCGGCGGAAGTACTGGAAAAGCAGCCTGCTTCAATCCAGCTGCGGTACCTGCAGACGTTGACGGAAATCGGCGTCGAGAAGAATACGACGGTTATTTTTCCGCTGCCGATCGACATCATTACCCAATGGGCAAAAAGTTTGGGGGCAATTAAGTAGAAGATGGCGGGGGGAAACGGAAGGCGGGGCGGGGGAGACCGGGTGCTCGAGAGCCGGCACCTGGTAGGACTGTTTCTCGGCGTCGTCCTGCTCTGCGGTGTTTTCTTCACGCTTGGCTACGTAATGGGAAAAACCCAATATGGCGGAGCGGTCCACGCGGCGACCGACAACAAGAGCCTGATCGACGCGCCGAAGCCGGAAGTCCCACAGGCATCTCAGAATCGGAAGCCGGCGGATTCAAATCCTTCTTCGCGCGAGTGGGATTTCTACGGCGCCGGCAAGAGCTCTGACCACCTGGAGACCCAGGCAGTAAGCTCGAGCCCTGGGAAACCCGCGCCCGGCGTTTCTGCCTGGCGCCACACGGAATCGGCGCCGCGCGCCACGACGAAACCAATTTCCACCACCCCGAAAGCACTAACGCACTTTCAACCGCCTCGAATTCCCAAGGGGGCCGTTCTGCTGCAACTGGCGGCGCTGCGCCGCGAGGGCGACGCCCTCGCGCTCGCCGATGCCATCCAACAGAAGGGGTTCCCGTCGTTTGTTGTGACGCCCGGGTCGGATAATCTCTACCGTGTCCAGGTAGGTCCCTACTCGGACACGCCTGCCGCCGAAAAGGCCAAGCAATCTCTCGAGCGCGAGGGCTTCAAAGCCATCGTCAAGCGCTGAATGAATCTATCGCGGCCCGCGCGGCTCGTGCTCGCCCTCGGCTCCGGGGCGGCGCTCGGGCTCGCATTTCCCAACTACAACGTTTGGCCTCTGACCTGGATCGCCATTGCCATGCTCCTGCTGGCATCACTGGGCGCGCAGCCGGGTGAGGCGGCTCTCTATGGTTTCCTGCACGGCGTCGTTTTCTATCCGACCTGCCTCCCGTGGATTGATACGGTGATGCAGCAGTACGGCAATGTGGATCCCTGGAACTCGGCAGGAATTCTCGGCTTGATCGGTGTCGCGGGCGGGATCGTCTGCGCCATCTTCACGGTTGCCGTCGCGGCGGTGGGAAGGAAAAATGCGGCTCGGGCGTGCTTGCTTGCGCCGTTTCTCTGGGTAACGCTCGAGTTTCTGCGCACGCATCTGCCGATCATCGGCTTCCCTTGGAATCTCACTGGATATGCGGCGGAACGCAGCCTCGCTTTCCTGCAGCTCGCGGCGTGGACGGGAATTTATGGGCTGTCTTTTCTGATCGCCGCGTTCAACGCGCTCCTTGCATGGAGTCTCGTCAACCGCGCTCGGCGCTCCCGGATCGCTTTGGTATCGGGTGTAGCGTTCCTCATCATTGTCGGGACGGTTGGTTCCTACTTGGTTCCGCGGCAGCAACCGCGCTATGTCGCTCACCTCGTCCAAACCAATTTTCCGCAGTCGCAGCACTATCCGCCGGACTGGGCAGACATCCATGCCGGGGAGCTAGCCGAGCTCGCGCGCCTGAGTATCGAAGCAGCGCACCGCTCCCCGGGCCTGATCGTCTGGCCCGAGGTGCCGGCGCCTTTCAGTCTTCAAGATTCGAAATTTGCAGCGCTAGCGAAGCGCATCGCGCAAGAATCCGGCCAGGATTTCCTGGTTGGCGTGGTGGATTGGAAGCAGGATGCGCGGGGAAACTGGTTAGCGTCGAACAGCGCCGTGCTGCTCGATCCGTCCGGCCAGCGGATTTTTACCTATGATAAGATTCATTTGGTACCGTTCGGCGAATACGTGCCGCTGCGCCGCTGGATCAAATTCGCGGGGCGCCTGACCGCCGATATTTCGGATTTCACTCCCGGCGCGATCTACGGCGTTGGAAACATTTCCGGGGGACGGTTTGGAAGCTTCATTTGCTATGAAGCGATTTTCCCGGCTGAAATACGGCGCTTTGCGGCGGGCGGGGCCGGGCTGCTGATCAATATCTCGAACGACGGATGGTTCGGCCGTTCATCGGCGCCAGCGCAACACTTGATGATGGCGCGTGCGCGGGCCGTGGAAAGTCGCCGCTGGCTGCTGCGCGATACGAACAATGGCTACACGGTGTCGGTCGATCCGTACGGAAGAATCGTGGCGGGGCTTGAAACCGATATTCGCGGAGTGCTCGACGCGCCGTACGATTTTCGGAGCGACCTGACGCCTTACGTGCGTTGGGGAGACTGGTTCGCCTGGCTCTGCGTGGCAGCCTCGGTGTTATTGGTGGGCGCTGCGATCGTGAAACGAGCCTGAAACCAAAAGGACTGGATTGAGATGGCCGAGCACATAGAGGATCTGCAGCAACGCTACGCCGAGCTCCAGAAGCGCATTGAGCTGGTGCGGAGCTATCTTTGACGTCTCCTCGAACGGGCAAAAGCTGAAGTCCCTCGAAGAAAAAACCAGCAAACCCGATTTCTGGCAAAACCAGGAACAAGCGCAAGCGACTCTTCAGGAACGGAAGCGCGCCGAGGGTGCGGTCGCCGCCGATGAGAAACTCGGGCGTACCGTGAGCGATCTCGAGACTTACTTCCATCTCGCCAAGGAAGAGACAGATGCCGGGCAGCGCGACTCCATCCTTGACGAGCTGAGCAAGGAACTAGCTGCCGCGGATGCCTACGTCTCCGAGTTGGAGACCCAGACCTTGCTCTCCGGAGAGAGCGATCGCCTGAACGCCATCATGACGATCAAGCCCGGCGCGGGCGGCACCGAATCCCAGGACTGGGCGGAGATGCTCTTGCGAATGTATCTCCGTTGGGCGGAGCGAAAAGGCTTCCGCGCAACCGTGATCGACTCAACACCCGGTGAAGAAGCCGGTTTGAAGTCGGCGACCGTGCAGATTGAAGGCGAGAACGCCTATGGCTTACTCGCTGGGGAAAGCGGTGTTCATCGCCTGGTGAGAATTTCGCCTTTTGATCAGGCGGCTCGGCGGCACACCTCGTTCGCTTCGGTGTTCGTGATCCCGGAAGTCGACGATCGGATTGATATCGTGGTCAAGCCGGAAGAGTTGCGCATTGACACATTCCGGGCCGGCGGGCACGGCGGGCAAAACGTCAACAAGGTGGAGTCGGCGGTGCGCATCACGCACCTGCCGAGCGGAATCGTCGTGCAGTGCCAGAACGAGCGCAGCCAGCACAAGAACCGCGAATTGGCCATGAAGGTCCTGCGTTCGCAACTCTATGAATTGGAACTGGAGAAGCGGCGGGAAGAGCTCCACAAACTCGACGCCGCCAAGCCGGAAATCAGCTTTGGCAGCCAGATACGGTCCTATACCCTTCAACCCTATCAATTGATCAAAGATCACCGCACCAAAGCCGAGCGAGGCGACGTCGAGCGAGTCCTCGACGGCGACATTGACGGATTCATTCGCGCCTATCTTCTGTCCCGTCGGGAACGACCTGCGGCATAGATCGGATTGCGACGGCGGTCCTCTCGGGTGTTTGTGAATAGAAATGAAGAGGGATCGAAGTGATTCGCCTTTCACGCGCGAAAATCGACTTTTCAGGGCGCCTCGAAACCGTTTCGCGTCCTGTAATTGACAGTCCCCAAAGCACATGCTAGCCTCGAAAACCCGGGAAGTTGCGCTTCCCAGGCAGATTCGTCACGAGTCTGCCTTTAATTTCGCCCGAGGAGAGCGTTTTGACGCCCACTGAACAGACCCACCTTTTCACCTCGGAATCGGTAACCGAGGGGCATCCCGATAAGATTGCCGATCAGATTTCCGACGCGGTCCTAGACGCGGTCCTGAAAGATGATCCAAGCGGGCGTGTGGCCTGCGAAACGATGGTCACAACTGGCCTGGTTCTTGTGGCCGGTGAAATCACGACCAAGTGCTATGTGGACTTTTCCGATGTCGCCCGGGAAGTAATTCGAGACGTCGGTTACACTCGGGCGAAATACGGCTTCGATGCCGACACCTGTGCCGTCATTTCCTCCATCAAGAAGCAATCCGGCGACATCGCCATGGGCGTGGATACCGGTGGGGCAGGAGACCAGGGGCTCATGTTCGGCTTCGCTTGCGACGAGACTCCCGAGCTGATGCCTATGCCCATTCAGCTTGCCCATCGCCTGACCCAGCGGCTGGCCGAAGTTCGCAAAGCAGGCGTGGTGGGTTTTCTCCGCCCGGACGGTAAGTCCCAGGTAACTGTGCAATATGTTGGCGGACGGCCGGTTCGTGTGGACTGCGTGGTTATTTCCACACAGCATAGCGACTCCGTCTCGAACAAAGACCTTCAGGACGCCGTCATCCAGGAAGTCATCAAGCCAGTCATTCCCGCAGACATGATCGATAAGCACACAAAATTCCACATCAATCCGACCGGCCGGTTCGTGATCGGCGGGCCTATGGGCGACGCGGGCCTTACCGGTCGCAAAATCATCGTGGACACTTACGGAGGGTATAGCCGCCATGGCGGTGGGGCGCTCTCCGGTAAAGATCCAACCAAAGTGGACCGTTCCGCGTGCTACATGGCTCGGTACGTGGCGAAGAACCTGGTCGCGGCGGGCGTGGCCCGGAAAGTCGAAGTTCAGCTTGCCTATGCAATCGGCGTTGCCGAGCCCGTGTCCGTGATGGCAGATACTTTCGGAACGGGGATCATTCCCGACGCCGAAATCACAAGCTTAGTTCGCACGAATTTCTCGCTCACGCCGCGCGGCATCATTGAAACTCTCGATCTCCGCCGGCCGATTTATCGCCCGACCGCCTCGTATGGTCATTTTGGCCGCACTGGACCGGGTTTCACCTGGGAACGCACCGATCGGGCCGATGCGATCCGCAAAGAGGTGGAATCGCGCGGAGCGGTGGCCGTCTCGCGCAGTTAAGAACTCAACAATTTACAGGGAGACTCTCGTGGAAACTGCACCCAGGCTCAACGGGGACGTCAAGGACACTGCGCTCGCGGAGCGCGGCAAGCGCAAAATCGAATGGGCGAACCAGCACATGCCGGTGCTGCAATTGATCCGCAAACGGTTCATTAAGGAGCAGCCGCTGCGGGACGTGCGCATGTCCGCCTGCTTGCATGTGACGAGCGAGACGGCGAACCTCGCGATCACCCTGCGCGATGGCGGTGCTGACGTCGTTTTGTGCGCTTCCAATCCGCTTTCGACGCAGGATGAGGTCGCCGCATGCCTGGTGAAGGATTATAACATTCCGACCTTCGCTATCAAGGGCGAGGACAACGCGACTTATTACGCCCACATCAGCGCCGCGCTCGATCATCAGCCGCAGATTACGATGGATGACGGCGCCGACCTTGTTACCACGCTGCTGACGAAGCGGGCCGATCTGGTGAAAAACGTCATTGGGGGAACCGAGGAGACCACGACCGGAGTGATCCGGCTGCGCGCAATGGCCAAGGACGGCACGCTGAAGTATCCGCTCATTGCGGTAAACGACGCGCTGACGAAGCACCTGTTCGACAACCGTTATGGGACGGGGCAATCAACTATCGATGGCATTCTTCGTGCGACGAATTTGCTGATCGCGGGCTTGCGGTTCGTCATTGCCGGCTATGGCTGGTGCGGCCGAGGGGTCGCGATGCGCGCCAAGGGTCTCGGGGCCGACGTGATCGTCACGGAAGTGAATCCGGTGCGCGCGCTCGAAGCGGTAATGGATGGATTCCGTGTGATGCCTATGGCCGAAGCTGCGAAGATCGGCGATATCTTCGTCACCGTGACGGGCGACAAGTCGATTCTCGGCCATGAGCATTTCGAGAAAATGAAAGACGGCGCGGTGATCTGCAATGCGGGCCACTTCAATGTCGAAATCGATATTCCCGCGCTGGAGAAGCTCTCGAGCTCACGCAAGCCGGTGCGCCCGTCTGTGGAAGAGTTCGACTTGAAGGACGGGCGGAAGGTTTATCTGCTCGGCGAGGGCAGGCTGATCAATCTTGCCGCGGCCGAAGGCCATCCGGCGGCGGTCATGGACATGAGTTTTGCGAACCAGGCGCTTTCGTCCGAATACCTGGTCAAGCATGCAAATGAGTTGGAGAATCAGGTGTACCCCGTGCCGGAAGTCATCGACCGTCAGATCGCCAAGCTCAAGCTTGAATCCATGGGTGTTCAGGTGGACAAGCTCACTCCCGACCAGGAGCACTACCTCGCGTCCTGGTCTGAGGGTACCTGAGTTCCTGCGCTGTATTCCGAGGGCCGACGGAATCGGCCCCGGGAATCTCTCCCTTCCAGCCGATTGAAGGCCACCGAGTTTGAGGAAAATGCGCGACTGGGCCAACTGGGCTATTGATACGGCGAGACACCGCGGCGCAACCTACGCCGACGTGCGGGTGATGGATATTCGGCAGCGGGAGGTTTCGACGAAGAATGGCGAAGTTGGGACGCTTGCCGAAAGCGAATCGCTGGGTATTGGCATTCGCGTCATCGCGAATGGCGCTTGGGGATTCGCTTCGACGGATCGGATGACGCGCGAAGGCGTCGAAGGCTGCGCGGCGCAAGCCGTTTCGATTGCCAAGGCCTCGGCGCTCGCCAAGTTGAAAGATGTGGTGATGGTGCCGGAACAGCCTTTCACTGACACGTGGCAAAATCCGTTCGTCAAGGACCCCTTCCGAATTCCCGTTGAGCGCCAGATCGATCTCCTGCTCGCTGCCGACAGGGAGATGCGGAGGGTGAAGGGTGTGACGCTCGCCGAAGGCGCCATGTCTTTTCGGCGCATCGAACAGTTCTTCGCTTCGAGTATCGGCTCCGCGATCCATCAGGTGAAGGTGCAATCGGGCACCGGGATTGTCGCGACATGCTTTGCCGGAAACGAAATTCAGAAGCGCTCCCATCCGAGCAGTTTTGGCGGGCAGCACATGCTTCAGGGCTATGAGTTGATCGAATCGCTTGACCTCGTTGGAAATGCCTCGCGCATCGCCGAAGAAGCGGTAGCGCTCCACAGCGCCGCTCAATGTCCTGAAGGCTCACGCACGATCATTCTTGGAAGCTCTCAGCTCGGCCTGCAAATTCACGAATCCATCGGTCACCCGATCGAACTCGACCGCGTTCTGGGTATGGAGGCAAATTTCGCGGGAATGAGTTTCCTGACGATCGACAAGCTGCGCAAGTTGCGTTATGCGTCCGAGATCGTCAATGTAGTCGCTGACGCTCGCCTCGAGCACGGCCCGGGGCTCGGCACGTTTGGCTATGACGATGAAGGCGTGCCCGCGCAGTGCACCCCCATCATCTCCAATGGCCTTTTCACAGGCTACTTGAGCAATCGCGAAACTGCCCCGGCCATCGGCGAATCTCGTTCGAGCGGCACGATGCGCACCGAGAGTTGGAACCGCCTGCCGATCATTCGCATGACGAACGTAAGCTTGTTGCCGGGCACCTGGAAATACGATGATCTGATCGCGGATACCGACGACGCGATTCTGATGGAGACGAACCGTTCCTGGTCGATTGATGACCGCCGGTATCATTTCCAGTTTTCGACCGAAATCGGCTGGGAGATCAAGAACGGCAAGAAAGGCCGCATGATCAAGAATCCCAGCTACAGCGGCATCACCACGGAATTCTGGTCGAGCTGCGACGCCATCTGCTCGCGCGATTACTGGACGCTGTGGGGCACTCCGAATTGCGGCAAGGGGCAGCCCATGCAAACGATGGGAACCGGCCACGGCGCCGCCCCAGCGCGCTTCCGCAACGTCAAAGTGGGAGTCGCGTTCGCAAAATAATGCCGCCTGCACGCCGAAAATCGAAGTCGCCCCGGTCTTCGCCTGCGGGAGTCCGCGCACGCGGGGGCGCTGCAATCGATCAACGGCTGGGCGCCTCGGACTTGCGGCGGATCGCCGAGCGCGTCTTCAAACTGAGCGAAGCGGATGAGACGGAAGTCGAAGTGAGTGTGGCTTCTGACGCATTGACGCGGTTCGCGAATAATACGATCCACCAGAACGTTGCGGAACAGACCCTCCACCTTTCCGTGCGCGCCGTCGTGGATGGCCGCACCGCCCGCGCCACAACAAACAAGATGGATGAGGAGTCTTTGCGCCGCGTGGTTGTTGCCGCTTCGGAGCTCGCGCGCCGCCAGCCGCGCAACCCCGATCTTCTTCCCATGCTCCGCAGCCAGAAATATGAAAAGGTGCAACGATTTTACGATGCCACTGCAGAAGCAACGCCTCACGTTCGCGCTGAGGCAGTGACGCGCGTCTGTAGAACGGCGGCAAAGAATAGTCAAACGACTGCGGGGATTTTCTCGACCGGGCTGCTCGAAACCGCGCTGGTAAACTCGAAGGGTTTGTTCGCGCATTACGAGCAGACGCGCGCGGAATTCTCCGTAACGATTCTCGAGAAGGATTCTTCCGGCTGGGCGAAAGCCAATTCGCCAAGAATCTCCGATATCGACCCCGTTGCCTTGGCCGACCGTGCCAGCCAGAAGGCTACGATGTCGCGTGCCCCCCGGGAAATCGCTCCGGGGCGTTACACAACAATTCTCGAACCGGCTGCGGTCCTCGATCTGGTTGGCTTCCTCTTCTACGATTTTGCCGGCACGGCGGTGCTCGACCAACGCTCTTGCTTGACCGGGAGGATGGGGAAAAAGCTTCTCGGCGAGAACATCACTTTGTGGGACGACGTTACGCATCCCCTGCAGCTCGGCGCGCCCTATGATGGAGAAGGTTTGCCGCGCCAGAAGGTTTTGCTGGTCGATTCCGGCGTTCCCCGCAATCTGGTGTATTCCCGCGCAACCGCGAAAAAGATGAAGACCAAGCCCACCGGCCACGGCTTCAGCTTGCCCAACGAATATGGCGAAGCCCCGATGAACCTGGTGTTCGCCGGGGGTGAAGCTTCGACCGACGAGATGGTCCGTACGACCGAGCGCGGCATTCTTGTTACGAGGCTTTGGTACATCCGCGAGGTCGATCCCTACAAAAAAATCCTCACGGGAATGACGCGCGACGGCACATTCCTGGTCGAAAACGGCCGCCTCGCGGGTGGAATTCGCAATTTCCGCTTTAACCAGAGCATTCTCGAAATGCTGTCGAACGTCGAAATGCTTGGGCCTGCGGTGCGCGCGGCCGGGGAAGAGTCATTTGAAATGGTGGTGCCGCCGATGAAGGTCCGCAATTTCCATTTCTCCGAGGTTACCAAATTCTAGTTCCTCAGTGACGCACACCTGTTGTTGTAGCCCGCCTCTTCAGAGGCGGAGATTTTCTGCGATTCCGTGGCGGGGCCGCCGGCCGGAAAATCCCTGGGGTCTTACCGATGAAGATCGCCGGATGCAAGAGGCGCGGAAGACCCAGGCTACAAAGCGGTTCTTATTTTTCTCTGTCGGGACGTTGCTACTGTTTCGTGAATTCGAGGCTGGAAATTGTGCGGCTGATGACGTTTTCCTGAATCTGGACGAGGTCCGTCTCCGCATAGGTCATGCCAAAGATCGTGTAAAGGCGATCGCCGCGCGGGAGCAAAACTACAACGCCCGACCAGTCATGATTATCGACGGTTCCGCGAAACCGGCGTTGGACCGCCTGCGTACCGGAAATGGTGACTCGCTTGTCGCCGAGCGGGCGGAAATTATCCATGATCTCGCGCAAGCGCCTTTCGACGCTGACTAAGTTTTCTTCGAACGTGCCGTGCGCCGGCTCCTGCCCGATCATCAGGTAGGTTGCCTCATCGCTTGTGCCCAAGGCTGCGATTGCTCCGGGCAGCACATTGCGCGCGCCTTCGATCAACTGCCAGTCAGGAGGCTTATACATGCGAAATCCGTAGGTCTCGTTGGTGTACTGGTTGCCGGCCACTTGTTCGCGGATTGAATCAGACGCGGGTTTTGGTGGTGGAGGCGGGGCCGCCGCAGCGGTGGGAGTAGCTGCGGCAGGTTGTTTTGTCTCCGGGACAGCGGCGTCCGCCTTGGCCGCCTTCGGAGGATCTGCGGGGGCGGGCTTCGGCGTGGCTGCGACAGCCGGAGCAGCCGGTTTCTCGGCCGCGGTTTTCTTTTCAGGGGCGGCCTTCGCTTCGGGGGCCGGTTTCTTGGGGCTCTCGCCGACAATGACATTCACAACTTCATCGCGGCGCACGAGAGCGTAGCCATAGCTCGTCTTCACTTTGAAGGAGTCTTCTTCGAAGCCGATAATTGTTCCAACGATCTTCGAGCCGTCCTTCAGATGTATCTCGTCGGGACGCACTACGGGCGCCAGCAGCAGAAGTGCCCCAAGGAGAGAGAGGATCCCCTTCATGGCTACGAGTATGGCAAGCGACCTCCGAGCCTGCAAGCTTCACGCAGGAGGCATTGTCCGGTTCGTTAGCGAGGCCAACCGAAGTGGGCGTTTAGCTGGCTGTGTTGCGGAAGAATGAGCGCACACGTGCGGAGCGTCTGTCTGTACCGCACAAATCGATCCGGGACCAGCTAGGATGAAAAGGCGATGCCGAGCCAGAACGCGGCGGTGAGGATGGCAGCGAGCAGCAACAGTGTGCGCAAGCGCTTCTTGCGCAGCGCGGCGACGACGATGCCCATTGCGCACAGGAGAAAGCCTATTTGCAGCCAGAGCCAGGAGCTGAGCCCCGTCCCTCCCTGGCTGACCGATTCCTGATACCAGTAGGATGCGAAGGACGTGGCTGCGGTAAGTGAAGCGGCCAGCACGCTTGCCAAGCCCACGCCGCTCGCCCATTCCGGAAGGGCCGACCGCCGCTTTGTGTCACTCCAGTCGATCCAGGTCTGGATGACAACTACTCCCACAATGAGCAAAACAAACAGTGCCACGTCCCCTCCCAAGCCTCGGGTTCACCCGAAAAGGGTGCCCCGTGTAGGGCCGTTGCTAATACCCTGAGCGGCTTACTCCATCTTCAGTTGCGACTTCCCCTTCTGGGCTGGCGCTTCCTAAGCGGCTCTTCTTCGGCCGATTCTTCAGGCGCTGTGATTCACGGAGCGCGCTCAGGCCGGCGTAAACTCTTCGCTGTGAGTCATCCGCTCGCTCAGGAGGCGAGCCTGAGTAAATCGCGCCACCGCGGTTTCGTCTGTCCCCGCAGGCAGTTCGTTCAGGATTCGCTTCAATTCTTCGTCACCTTAAGCTGCGTGGCAGAGTATTCTTCGGCCGGTCCCGCTGACGTCCCGTCCGCTTGTATGGCGAAGATTGCAGGGTTGATGTGATATCCGGACTGGGCCACTGCGCGGTTCCTCGCGCCGGTGTTGGGGCAATCCGTCTACCAAAGCCCGTCCTTGGACGAGGTTATGAAATTACGCTATGTCCATGTAAATCAGCCACTTGGAATACACTCCGGTCGTGAGGCTCCGGCCGGGGCGCCTGCCCACGAGAGACTGCCACAAATGTCTTCCCTTGGAGGCAAAAGCCTTGTCCCGTTTGCGAAAAGCTTTTCTCGGTTACCTGCAGACAATTGAGAACTAGGAACAACGCCATTCAGCAACATCAAAGGTGTGCGCAGGATTCTGTTAGCATAGCTGCTCCTATGCGGGATCCTTGGGTAATCGCGCATCGTGGCGCTTCCGGGCACGCCCCGGAGAATACGATGGCGGCGTTCCGGCGGGCGGTGGAGCTAGGCGCCCAGTTCATTGAAACCGACTTGCACCTCTCGCGCGATGCTCACCTTGTGGCCATCCACGACTCGACGCTCGAGCGCACTTCGAACGGGCATGGTCGAGTCCGGGATCATACGCTCGCAGAGTTGCGGCAGTTCGACGCGGGCTGGTGGTTCGATCGGGACTTCTCGGGGGAACGTATACCGACTCTCGAGGAAATTCTTGCATTCGCGCGCGGGGCTGACGTTGTTCTCTACCTCGAGATCAAATACGAAGAAGCCTGGGGGATGCATCACTCTCTTCTGGGAGCTCTGCGCAAGGACGGCGATTTGGCCCGAACGACTATTCTCTCCTTCGAGCCCGGGACACTCGAGGCCTTACGCCGTCTCGATAAGACGGTCATGACAGGTTTGCTTGTTGAGACCACCCAGCCGGACGGCGTCGACCTCGCTTTAGGTGTAGGCGCGCGGCAGTTGTGTCCTCGTGGCGATCTGGTTGCGCCGGAACTGGTCGAGAAGGCCCATCAGGCCGACCTTCAGGTGGCAACTTGGACGCTGAATCAGCCGGAGCAGATGCGCGCCGCGATTGCCGCCGGGATTGATGGAATCATGACCGATTATCCCGATCGCCTACGCGCCGTTATTGAAGATTCGCGCGTTGGAAGCCGCTAGGCATTCCGGGATCCGACGCCGTGGCGCACATTGGCATTCACGCACGTAAGTTTGAGGGTTGTCGGGGAGTATCGCTATAACTCCGTGCGAGTCCGGGTCTCATGCACTATGAAGGCGGATGTAAAGATCCGCGAGCTCGCGTAGCGTCAGCTCCTCAGCGCGGGAATTATTGCTCAGGCCGCAGACCTCGATGGCGGCTTGAACAAGCGCCGCTGGTGCAACTAAGCGCAAATTGTTTCGCAGCGTTTTGCGTTTTTGTCCAAAGCCCGCTTGGGCGAAACTGAGGAATGACGCATCGTCGGTGAGACCAAGCGCCATTCGCTCGCCTGGAAGCTGCATCCGCACGAGCGCCGACGTGACGCGCGGCGGTGGCCGGAAGGCTCCCGGAGGGACGTGGAAGACGATCTGGGGTTGAGAATAGTATTGGCAAAGGACCGAAAGATACCCATAGTCGCGTCGGCCCGGCGCTGCCACGATCCGCAGCGCTACTTCGAGCTGGATCACGACGTGAATTGAAGTAATTGCGTCGGCGTGCCGGAAAAGACGGTGGAGCAGCGGAGAGGTGATGTAGTAGGGCAAGTTGCCGTAGACGCGGAATCGGTCGCGGGCGAGCGCCTCAAAATCTACTAAGAGCGCGTCGGCGCCAACCACCTCAACTCCGGGCCATGCCGAAGCGCGTTCACCCAGCCCGGCGGCGAGCCGCGCGTCCGTTTCGATGGCGATTATGCGGCGCCCGCTTCCCGTGAGGAGTTGCGTCATTTCTCCATGGCCGGCGCCGATCTCGACCCACGTCTCATCTGCGCGCAAGCCTAAAGTGCGTAGGATTCGCTCCCGCCAGGCCGCACTGGCGAGAAAATGTTGTCCGAGCCGTTGCCGGGGCATTGCGCGAGGAGTGTAGCAAGTTGAGCCGAGTTTCGTCTGCGGGGTTTTCCTTGACGAAATGCGAGGGATTGATTACCGTTTTTGTTTCTGCCAAGGTGAACATGAAAATCCTGTTTGTTTCTCCCGAAGGGATTCCGTACTCAAAGACAGGTGGTTTGGCGGACGTCGTCGGTGCGTTGCCCAAGGCGCTTACGGAAGCGGGCCACGAAGTCGCCGTGCTTCTGCCGAAGTATCGCGGCACGAAAACATCCGCCGCAATCGTTCCGAGCACGACCATCTCGCTCGGCGGCACACTTCGCTTTCCCGCGATTGCGGAGGGCAATCCGGTCGAAAGCGTCCGCTATTTCTTCGTAGACGATCCCGCATATTTCGATCGCGAGCAGCTCTATGGCGACAAGACCGGCGATTATCCCGACAATCCGGAGCGCTTCGCCGAATTCAGCCGTGCTGCGCTCGAATTCGCCAAGCACGTCTGGATGCCAGACGTGTTGCACTGCCATGATTGGCAGACCGCGCTGGTTCCGGTGCTTTTGCGCACCCTGTATGCAGCCGATCCAGCCCTGCGAAACTTGCCGGTCGTGTTTACGATTCACAATCTGGGTTACCAGGGGCTGTTTCCGCGCGCGGTGCTGGGAAGAACAGGAATGCCGGAAAGCCTCTTCCACATTGACGCGCTCGAATACTACGGCAAAATCAATTTCTTGAAGGGCGGCCTGATCTTTTCCGATTATCTGACGACGGTGAGCCGCAAATACGCGCAAGAAATTCAAACTCCCGAGTACGGCTGCGGTCTCGAGGGCGTGATCCAGAAACGCGCCGAACGGCTGGTTGGCATCTTGAACGGCGTAGACTACGCGGCGTGGAGCCCCGAATCGGATACGTTCATCGCCGCGAACTACTCCGCGCAGAATCTCGAAGGGAAAAAAACCTGCAAGAAAGATTTGCTCGAAGCCTTTCGCCTGCCCGCGCAGAATCTGGACCGGCCGCTGATCGGAATTGTCTCCCGCTTTGCTGACCAGAAAGGCTTCGATCTAATCGCCGAGATTTCGAGTGAGCTGCTCAAGGAGAATCTGGCAATCGTCGCGCTGGGAACGGGCGAGGCGAAGCACGAGAAGCTTTTCCAGGTGCTCGCCGAAAAAAATCCCACGCGGGTGGGGGTGAAAATCGCATACGATAACGCGCTGGCGCATAAGATTGAAGCCGGCGCCGACATGTTTTTGATGCCTTCGCGCTACGAGCCCTGCGGATTGAACCAGATCTATAGTCTGCGGTACGGCACTGTGCCAGTGGTTCGTGCCACCGGCGGGCTCGACGACACGATCGCCCCGTTTGATTCGAAGACGGGGCAGGGAACCGGCTTCAAATTCGAGGCCTATGACGGAAAAGCTTTGCTCGCTTGCATTCGACAGGCCTTGAAGGTTTTTCGCGAGCCCAACGTATGGCGCGCCCTTCAATTGAATGGAATGGGCAAGGATTTCTCCTGGAAAGCCTCGGCGGCCGCTTACGTTACGGTGTACGAGGCGGCACGGCGGTCACGAATCCCTCGGGCAACTGCGTCATCTAATGTATAGTGTGGATTGGACGGGTACTAGCCCTCGATCAAATCACACGATTTAAGGGACAACGATGGCTGACAACATTCAAGCGGTGAGCGATTCGACCTTTCAGGCTGAGGTGATCGACGCGAGTAAGAATCAGCCGGTGATGGTGGACTTCTGGGCGGAATGGTGCCGCCCGTGCCACATGCTCTCGCCGACGGTCGAGGAAATCGCCCGCGAACACGCGGGCAAGCTCAAGGTTGTGAAACTGAACGTGGATGAAAACCTCAACGCCGCGGGAAAATTCAATATCCGCGGCATCCCCACGCTTCTGGTCTTCAAGGCCGGACAGGTGGCCGACCAGATCGTCGGCGCCGTGCCCAAGGAACAAATCGAAAAGGTCATTCAGCGACACATCAGCTAGGAAGCGACTGCTGCCGTAGGCGCGTCGCGACGGGCTTTCTCCCTGCAGTGATACTTCGCCTGGTGAATCGACAAGGGCGGGTCCTAGACCCGCCCTTTTTTGGTAACTTGCTGATGGGGCTTCGATGGACACTGCTTTGCGCCGTTGCCACTGGGCGAAGAACGACCTCATGATTCGTTACCACGACCAGGAATGGGGTGTGCCGGTCCATGACGACCGGCTGCTCTTTGAATTCCTGATCCTCGAGGGCGCGCAGGCCGGCCTGAGCTGGGAGACGATTCTGCGCAAGCGCCCTCGTTACCGCGAAGTCTTTGACAATTTCGACGCGGCAAAGATCGCGCGCTATGACCGGAAGAAGGTTCGGCGGCTCCTGACCGATCCCGGCATTGTTCGCAATCGCCTAAAAATCGGCGCCGCCGTGCAGAATGCCAAAGCCTTCCTCTCGATCCAGAAGGAATTCGGTAGCTTCGACAAGTACGTCTGGCAATTTGTCGGCGGCCGGCCCAAAAGGAATCGCTGGCGATCCCGCAAGCAAGTGCCAGCACAAACGAAGGAATCTGAGGCGATGAGTAAGGACCTGAGCCGCCGCGGATTCAAATTCGTCGGACCAACGATCTGCTACGCCTTCATGCAAGCCGTCGGTATGGTCAACGACCACGCCCTCACCTGCTTCCGTCACGCCCAGCTTCGGTAACCCAGCCAGGTAGCTCACATCTTAGTGGGACACCATCCTTCTCGAGAACCGGAAAATCCCACTGAGGACACTACACAAGCGCGTCGCGCTTGCCTTCTTGGGACTCGCAGCGTAGGATAGTTTTCTGCATTTGCCGCTACGGCCTCCCTGTGTTTCCTTGCGTATGTGAGTTGAGGGGGAAATCTGCGGTCAGGTGCTGGGCGGACACTTTGGGCACTCTGAACAAGCCGAAGAAGAGAGCGACCAACGGGGAAACTCTGGGAGAAATCGAGGGATGAAAGGGATTGCGGTTGTCGGCGCGCAGTGGGGAGATGAAGGCAAGGGCAAGGTAGTTGACTATCTAGCGGGATCGTTCGACTACATCGCGCGATACGCAGGTGGCCACAACGCGGGCCACACGGTTATTTTCGACGGCCATCGCTTCGTTCTCCAACTCATTCCCAGCGGCATCCTCCGGCCAGGCAAGAAGGCTGTGATTGGCTCGGGTACCGTCGTCGATCCCGCGGCGCTGATAGGCGAGCTCGAGAACCTGAAAAGGGCGGAGGTTGACGTCCATGGCCGGCTATTCCTCAGCAACCGCGCGCATCTCGTGTTCCCCTACCATCGCGAAATGGAGAAGGCCGCAGAATCGGCGTTGGGCGCCGCGAAAATCGGCACGACTTCGCGAGGGATCGGCCCTGCCTACGAAGACAAGATGGCGCGCCGCGGGATTCGCGCCGGCGACTTGCTCGATGCGGACAAGTTCAAGGAGAAGCTCGAACGGGTGGTTCACGAGAAATGCGCGATCAGCCGCGCCGCCTACGGTCACCCGCTCGACGTTGCCGGCCTGCTCGAAACGTATCTCGAGCTCGGGGCGCACATCCGCGGCCTTATCACCGACACGTCCGCCCTGCTGAACCGCGCCCTGGACAAGGGCGAATCGGTGCTTTTTGAAGGCGCTCAGGGAACGATGCTCGACATCGACCATGGCACTTACCCATATGTGACTTCCTCCAGCGCAACCTCGGGTGGCGTGGCGACCGGCCTGGGTGTACCGCCGACGAAGCTGACCGGAGTGGTGTGCGTCTCGAAGGCCTATACCACCCGCGTCGGCAGCGGGCCTTTTCCAACCGAGATGCCGGACCTCGAAGCGAATCAGGTCCGCGATCGTGGCAACGAGTTCGGCGCGGTCACGGGACGGCCGCGGCGCTGCGGCTGGCTTGATCTGGAAGTCCTGCGCTACGCCAAGATGATCAACGGAATGGATTCACTGGTGATCACAAAGCTCGATGTCTTCGACGGGCAACCGGAGATTCAGGTCTGCGTCGGCTATCGCTACAATGGCCAGCGGCTCACCGAGATGCCCGCGGACATCGAGGTTCTTTCAAAAGTGACGCCAGAATACAAGATTTTGCCAGGGTGGCAGAAGCCCACTTCCGCGATTCGCGATTTGAAAGAACTGCCGCTTGCGGCGCGCGATTATCTGAAGTTCGTTTCCGATCACCTCGAGGTCGAAATTGGAATGATTTCCACCGGACCCGAGCGCGACGCCACCATCATCCCCAAGGGAACCAAGCTGGCCTCCTGGCTCTAGGCTGCGATGCTGTCCTACGAAGCAGCGCGCGAGGTAGTCATCAAGGAGGCGCTCCTCCGCCGGGGCGAGCCTCGCATCGACACGATCGACCTCTCAACCGGGCCGAGCTCCGCCCTCGGCCGTGTTCTCGCCGAAGACATCGCCGCTGACCGCGATTATCCCCCTTTCGACCGCTCGACCCGCGATGGCTACGCCGTGCGCTCGATTGATTTATGCCATGCCCCGCGCTCGCTTCGCTTGATCGGTGAGAGCAAGGCGGGCGCGGGCTTCGAGGGAGAGGTCAAGCAAGGTGAGTGCGTTCAAATCATGACCGGCGCTCCGGTGCCGTCAGGCGCCGATGCGGTGGTGATGTTGGAATACACGCGCCCCTCGGATGCTGCTCAGAAGGCCGAGGTAGTATTCGAGCGCGGAGCGGAAAAAGGGCAGAACATCGTGGCCACCGGCACGGAAATCCACGCCGGCAAGGTTGTCGTCGGCAAGGGTTCGCGAATGAGCCACGCGACGCTCGCGCTGGCAGCGCAGGTTGGGCACACACGCCTTCAAGTTTATCGCCGCCCGCGGATCGCCATTCTTTCGACGGGCGATGAAGTTGTGCCAATCGATCAGAAGCCCGGGCCATTTGAGATTCGCAACAGCAACAGTGTTTCGCTGGCCGCCCAAGCCGCTCTCGCTGGGGGTGAGCCTGTGCCATTCGGAAACGCTCCCGACCGAAAGCCCGAATTGCGCGCGCTGATCGAGCGCGGCCTCGAGGAGGATGTTCTTGTGCTAAGCGGCGGCGTCTCGATGGGCAAGTACGATCTGGTCGAAGCGGTGCTAAGCGATCTCGGCGCGAAATTCTTTTTCGATGCTGTGGCGATTCGGCCGGGGCGGCCCGCCGTTTTCGGCGCCTGCCAGGGAAAGCCTGTCTTCGGCTTGCCAGGCAATCCGGTTTCGACAATGGTCACGTTTGAGCTTTTCGTCGCCCCGGCAATTGACATTCTGACCGGCGCTGAACCGGGCCCGCTGCCACTTTTCAAAGCGAAGCTGCGGAGAAACGTGGAGCAGAAGGCCGCGCTCACGCATTTCCTTCCCGCCTCGGTCTCGTTCCAGAGCGAGGGTGCGGCAGTCGAAGAAATCCCCTGGCAAGGATCGGGCGACATTGTGGCGCTCGCGCGGGCGAATTGTTTTCTTGTCGTGTCGCCCGCAAAGCTTCAACTGGCGGCGGGCGATTGGGTGGACGTCCTGCCGCGTCGCGGCCTGTATTGAGGCACGGATGAAGGCGAAGCTTTCGCACTATGACAGGGCGGGGCGCGCGCGCATGGTGGACGTGTCCGCCAAGCCCGCGACGAAGCGCATTGCGATGGCGCACGCCTTCGTGCGCATGAAAGCCACGACTCTTGCGAGCGTGCGGCGCCTGAAAAATCCCAAAGGAAACCCCCTGGAAATTGCGCGAATCGCAGGAATCACCGCAGCTAAACGCACTTCGGAGCTGATTCCACTTTGTCACCCTCTACTGCTGACGCACGTAGATGTGAGCGCGAAGCTATGCCAGAATGGAATCGAAATCACGTCAGAGGTCACGACCACAGGCCCAACTGGGGTCGAGATGGAGGCCCTGGTGGCTGTCGGGGTAGCCGCGTTGACCATCTACGACATGTGCAAGGCGCTCGAACGCGGGATTGAGATTTCGGAGCTCTATCTGGTTGAGAAGGCTGGGGGCCGCAGCGGACATTACGTCCGCGCGCGAGGCCGGCGATGACTCCAATGAAGGAAGTCAAAGTCCTGATCGTGGACGACAATGCCTTGGTCCTCGACCTGCTCATGAACGGACTTTCGCCTCACTGCGACGTCCTCGCCGCCGCCGATGGCGCCGATGCCTTGCTGAAAATCGTGGACGATCCGCCGGACCTCATCCTTTGCGATTACAAGATGCCGGGCCTCGACGGCCGCCAACTCTATGAAAAGCTGCGCGCGCGCAAGCAAACCCGTCAAATTCCATTTATCTTCCTTGCCAGCCGGGCAGATATCGAAGAAAAACTGCGGCCTCTCGTGGACGGAGTCGAAGAATTTATTCCCAAGCCGTTTTTCCTGAAGGATGTCGTACGCCGCGCGAAAAAAGTGGTAGACCGTCTTCAGCTCGAAAAGATGCAGAATCGCGCCGTTCGCCCGGGCGTGATCCAAGGACGTTTGGAAGAAATGAGCATCATCGACTTGATGCAATCGCTTGAAATGGGGCAGAAGTCCTGTAAGCTGACCATCCGCCGCGGGGCCGAGAGTTGCGAAATGGATTTTGGGGGCGGACAGTGCAAGGACGCCCGCCTGGGCGCGCTCGAGGGCGAGCCGGCGGTTTTCGAAGCCGTGCGGTGGCAGGAGGGCGAGTTCGAAATTGACTTCAACTCCGCGCCCCGGCGCGAAACCATCAGCCGCACGACAACAGGCCTGCTGATGGAAGGTCTCCGGCTGGTCGATGAAACCCAGCGCGATGCCCCCGAGGAAAGCACAGAGAATGCGGAACGCCCCGTGAACTGAGCCTTCGTAATTACCCACCGATGCGCGTCGCTATCGTGACTGTCAGTGATTCCGTTTCCGCCGGCCGGACCGAGGACCGTTCAGGTCCTGCTTTGCGCGAGCGCTGCGAAAAGCTCGGATGGCAGGTGGTTTCCGCAATCGTCGTTGCTGATGAGGCCGACGCCATTTGCGCCCTGCTCTCTGACTTGGCGGATTCCGGCGCCTCCGATTTGATTCTCACTGCGGGCGGCACCGGCATCGGCCCCCGGGATGTAACTCCCGAGGCCACAGCGGCGGTTGTTCAGAAACTGCTCCCCGGCGTCTCCGAGAAGATGCGGGCCGAAGGGCAGAAGCGAAATCCTCGGGCGCTTCTTTCACGCAGCGTTGCGGGCGTGAGGGCGCAGGCGCTGATCGTCAATCTGCCCGGGAGCCCACGCGGGGCAGTCGAATCCCTCGACGCCATCGCTGACGTTCTTCCTCATGCCGTCGACGTTCTCCACGGCGCTCGCCATGACTAGAACCTGTACCTGTTTCAAAACTGGGTACAAGACACTGAATAGGTGATGGTTAGTTTGCCAAAAACGCGAGATAAATTCGGGCAGCAGCGCCAGAGGAGGGTCGATGGCGCGATACGGTCGTCTGCTGACCGACG
>JBARRP010000099.1:0-1840 GCA_049644285.1 Candidatus Acidiferrales bacterium
TGTTCTACGAGCTTCAACAGCGTACCCGAGAGATCAGGCATCTCAAGCACAACGCCGCCAAGCTCGGATTCCAACTGGTCCAAGCTCCCGCCGCCTAAACGCCAAGCTCAGGGAGTTTCTGGAGAGAACTTATCGGCAGTTAGGCCGCCACTGCTGATGTGCAAATGGATTCCTTGGACGATTATCCGTCGGCGAGCCGATTCAGTGCGTCTGCTACTAAGAGGACCTGTCTCCATTCATCAAAAAACTCGCCCCCCAAAGACTTGTAGAATTTAATTGCTGACTCATTCCAATCCAGCACTTCCCAACGCATGCCATAGGAGCCTTCCTGCCGTGCGATACGAGCAACCTGACACAGAAGCGCTCTTCCTATCCCTCGACCGCGAAACGCTTCCCGTACGAAGAGGTCCTCCAGGAAGATACCGGAGCCTTTACAGCTTGAATAAAAGCCAAAGAAGAGCGCATAGCCAATCGCTTCTCCGTCCCATTCCGCGATCAGGCTGCGGAACTTTGGTTGAGGTCCAAAGCCGTCCCTGGTCAGCGTCTCTTCCTTAATGACCACCGCTTCGGGTTGGCGCTCGTACTCCGCGAATTCGCGGGAGAATCTCAACAGCAACGGCACATCGCTGACAGCGGCAGGCCGAATTAGGAGCATCCGGGAGTTCTCCATTACGCAAACGTAGTTTAGTCACAATCAAGCCGATTCGCAAACTGCCAGCACGATGGCTAGCAGATGTCCGGTAACGCGACTATACGTCCAAGTGACCGCCGGCGTCTGAGGGTAAGCCTCAAGACGCTGGCATAGTTTCCGAATATGCGAACACCGCTGCGCTACTCTTCGAGCAAAATGGGGTCGCCGGTCCGCACCTCACCGGGCGCGAGGACCGTCGCGTAAATTCCCGCGCACTTCCCGTGCTTCTGAACGACGCATTTCAGAATTTCTGGGCTTGACTCGCCGGTAGCCGGGTCGAGAGAGATCATCACGCAGCGCTGATCAACTTCTGTGATCGCGATTTTCGCTGTGTCCCCAATGCGAAGAGTTCGACCGACCAATTTCAATTCGTCGAAAGCCTGGGCTTCCGTCAAATCGACGAGCACATTAGGACGAAACCGCCACGAATCTTCCTTCGTTCCACTCTCTTGTGCGATACGCGCGACCGTCTGCTGGCTAATGAGAGAAACTGGCGCGACATCATACGAACCACGGTAGTCGCGCAGCAGAAAGAGCGACCTCCCCGATCGGGCCTCGAGCACCTTGCGGAGTTCGTCGCTCCCAACGGCCCAATTCTCGCCGCGGGGCGTCGCCACCGTCACGAACGCCTCTGGCGAACCCGCCCTTTCGACCGACGTTCGGTAATAGAGTAGTTCCGGCAGCTCGCGCGCGGTGAGCCACGGAAATGAGCTGTGCGAGGCCGCTTGAACGAACGCGTAGCGCCGGTCCTCGTCGAATCCCTGAAGAGTCAGAGCAGCGGAAAGCAGCGCCTCACCCTGCATGGATTTGACGGGATACCGCGCAAGTTGGCGAATCACACCTACAGATTGCATGTAATTTCTCCTAGATCCTCCCGGAAGAGTTCAGTACATGTCCGTTGCGAAAAAATGATCGAGCCTCAGTTCTATCCCGTAACAACGTCCGCGCGTACATTATTACCAAAAATAGCTGCCTTGATCGCAAGAGTTGTCACCGACTAATCGCCTAGTGCCTGGTAAACGCATTATAAAAGGGCGCCCTTTCGAGTAGGTTTGATCGTCCGCATCAACGCCTACAGGAGAGGAGCACCCTTGTGAACGACACGAAGTATATTGGCCTGGACGTTCATCAGGCAACGATCTCGGCTGC
>JBARRP010000100.1:0-4158 GCA_049644285.1 Candidatus Acidiferrales bacterium
GATAACCTGTGGAACTTTGACAGAGAAAATGAAACCCTCGGGGGTCTTGAGCGCCCAGCCATTCACCGTGGCGGGTGATGGACACCGGTAGAAAGTGCTGTCCACTTCAACCGTGTCGAAGCGTTCAACATAGAAGCTGAGGTAGTCGCTGGACTTCATCCCGGTCGGGTAAAAAGAGCCTTGCCAGCCTGCCGCGGTGAAAGAGGATGTGCCGAGGTGGATTCTTGGCGGGGATTCCACGCCATTAATTATACCCACCGAAGCGTTTCTACGGTCGTCAATGTCCAGATTCCGGATGCTTCCGAATCGAAATTCATTCTCAGGTGGCGGGTTGTAGGTCACACTGGCGTCACAATTTTTTGTGACCGAGGACTAACGCAACCTCACCAACCGACCAACCGGATACCTCAGCGCGCCGAAATTATTTCAGCTTGGCGTATTCGGCCTTGGCCCGCTTCAGGATGGGGATGTCGGGGTCGGCGTCTTTCCAGAGAGCCAGAAAGTCCTGGTATGCGGTGCGTGCGCCGGAGGTGTCTCCGCTTATGGCCCGCGCACGCGCCAAGCCGAGGCGACCCAGCGGTACGAGTTGAGAATTCGCCATCAGGCCGCGGTGGTCGAGGAGCTTCTGGAACTCCGTTGCCGCCGCACTACCCTGCCCACTTCGCAAATACGTTAGTCCGCGCACATAAGCCGGATAAAGCCCCACGCCAAGTTCGTAGGGCTTTGCGCGCTCCAAAAATTCAATCGCCTTTCCTGCATTTCCGTGGCTGAGCTCGATTTCCGCCCGAATGGTGGGCAGCCAGCAGCCCTGAATCAGTGTGCCCAGTGGATTCTCCTTGCTCAAACGATCCACCAGTTTCTGGGCTTGAACGGCATCATTAGACTTTGCCAGTACCAACGCCGCCTGCACTTGCACGTCCCGTCCAGGCGCCAGGGCCAGGGCTGCAGCGGCCGCCTGGCGTGCCTGAACGGTGTTGCCGAAATCGGCGTTGTCATCCGCTAAGTCCAGCTCCGTGAGCGCAGCGAGTTCATTGTTGTTGTTGCGTTTCGCGGCGTCTACTGCTTGACGCGAAAACTCGCGCGCACTCTGCAGCCGGCCATAATAAACCTCCGTGTCGGACTGGGTCGACAACATCGCAGCTTCCCCCTCCGGTTTTCCCATAGCCCATGTCACTTCCTGCTGCATGCCGGCTGCATCGCCGCGTAGGAATGCGAGTAGATACAAATTCGAGTGCAGAAATGGGTGATCGAGTTTGTGAGCTAATGCACTGTCGATGGCTGCCTTAGCCTCGTCTAGGCGATCCAGAGCGAGGTATGCACCCGCCAAATCTCCATAGGCAATGGCGCTGTCAGGATCCACACTGAGACCCTGGCGTAGCTCTTCAGCCGCCCGTTCGAATTGCCCTAAAGTGAGGTAGTTGACTCCTAACAAAAGATGGGGATAATTCTCATCACGTGGGAATTCTTCGATCCACAGTTGAAACTGCTGGTCTGCTTTGTCCAGCTCACCAGTGACGTACGTATAGTAGAAAGTGGCGATGAAGAACTTCTCGCGCTCGCTCACTCGTTCACGCAGATCGTAGGCCCTTTTCGAAGCCTCAATGCCCAAAGTTGTCTCGCCTAAGTTCGCGTAGGAAATACCCAAGTAGGCGTACGCGATCGCAAAGTTCGGATCCAACTCCACAGCACGTTTGAAGAATGGAACAGCTTCCGCATCACCCTTTTCGAGAGTTCTCTTACCTTCACTGTAGGCCTTTAGGGCTTCCATGGACGATGTTGTTACCTGTTCCAAGGGCTTATCGAACTTCTGGATAGAAACGAGCGACTCTCCTAGCTTCCTGCGCATCGTTGTTGCCGCTCGGTCCATTGCTTGCAGCACCCTCGCTTGGCCGTCCGCTTCCTCCTCCGCCGCCCCCAGCGAATCTCCCGTTTGGCAATTCTCTGCCTTGAGGCCCACGGCATAACGGCCGCCCAGGTTCGCGATCGAGCCCACGAGCAGCGCCTTGCTGGCTGTCCGCAGGCATACCTCGCGCATCACATCCCTGGTCAGGCGTTCACCGAAGGAACGGCCCATCAGGCGCAGTGTCTCGGCTACCTTTTTGTCGGAGAGGATGTTGAGAAGAGGCGACTGCTCCAGATCGGCCGCGAGGGCCTGTTTTAGCGTCCCATCAAATACGGCATCGCCCGTCGTGTTCGTAAAATCGGCGAGGACAATCGTGTCCTTCCCGGTTAGCGGTGCTGTATGACGCGAACGGAAGTACAGACCACCGGCGACAAGAGCGGCGACTATAACTACGGCAGCGGGAACCAGAATCTTCCAGCGGTGGCTTGGCCGTTGCTCTGCCACTGCCGGAACCACGGAAGAAACTGCCTTCTGTTTGCTGCTCGACGCCTTAGTCGGCGTCTGTACCGCTGCCGATTCTTCTTCGACAGCACTTACCACCGCTGTCCGCCCCGACTCCGTGTCTCGCTTCAGCCGCTGCAGTTCGGCACGCATGTCGGCCGCGTGCTGGTAGCGCAGATTGCGGTCTTTCTCCAGCGCCCTGTAGATGACCCGCTCTAGCTCCGGCGGTACGTCGGGATTCAATCGCACTGGGGCTACAGGCGAACGGTGGAGGATGGCATCCGTGATGAGAGCCGAACTGTCTCCACGAAAGGGTAATGTGCCCGTGGACATCTCGTACAAGACGATGCCGAACGAAAATAAATCTGTGCGTGCATCTAGGCCCTTGGCACCCAACTGTTCGGGTGACATGTAAGCGACCGTCCCCACAGCCGTGCCTGGGCTCGTAAGGTGCTCTTCGCTGATTCCCGCGGTCGCATTCGTGGCGAGGGTAGCCTCCGAGGCCACAGCTTCCCGCTTCGGTGCCAGCTTGGCCAAACCGAAATCAAGAATTTTGGCGTGGCCACGCTTGGTGATGAAAATATTCGCGGGTTTGATATCGCGGTGAACGATGCCCTCCCCGTGTGCCGCATCGAGCCCGTCCGCAATCTGAATTCCCAGTTCCAACACTTCGTCAATCGGCATGGGCTTGCCGGAAATGCGATGCTTGAGCGTCTGGCCATCCAGAAACTGCATCGCGATGAAGGGCTGGCCTTCATGCTCGGCAATTTCGTAAATCGTGCAGATATTCGGGTGGTCAAGCGCCGATGCGGTCTGCGCCTCCCGGCGAAATCGTTCGAGCGCCTGATGGTCTCTGGCAACTTCCTCAGGCAGGAACTTCAGCGCGACAAAGCGATGGAGATTGGTGTCCTCCGCCTTATAGACGACACCCATCCCACCGCCGCCGAGTTTTTCTAGGATGCGGTAGTGCGAGATGGTCTGGCCAATCATCGGAAGGGTACCGCCTCTGGGCGGCCATCTTAGGTCGCACTGGCAGGCAAGTCAACGCGCGGAGATACCTCGGTGCGCCCACGCGCCCGAAACCTTAGACCGGTTCTCCGCGCACGGGCATCATAGACGCGATCGCGTTCCGTCTCGCAAGGCGCAATGCTGACCTGCTGGACGTGCGGCTGATTCAGTTGAAAGGCGGTAACCTGCCCGGATGAAGGCTGCATAGGGCTCGGATACCCCAAGGGCTGATTGCAGGGCCGAAACCGTAACACCCGCAAGGCACGGCTGAATCCTGCTGATGTATGTTTTCCTATCGAGCCACGCAAATTTCTGCGACGGTTTCCACTTCCGAATGGCATGATTCGATGATGGACGGTCGGGTCGCAGCCGTTGCCATCCTGGTTCTCGCGCTGGCGGCTTCTAAGCTTCCCGCGATTTCGTGCCGCCTCGATCGATCCCATGCAGGCGCTCAGAATGGAATAAGAAAAGTTGCCATGCCCTGGCAGGTTGCGGAAAAACTCAAGGGTGCAAGCTATTCTGAGTCCATGCGCACTAATCCGCTGGGATTCGTGTCCTCTACTTGATGAAGATGAAGGAGTCGAGGGCTTGTTTCAGGCGAGCGCGTACCTCGTCTGAGTCTCGCTTGGTGAATTCCTTGATAGTCCCAGGATCATAAGCGCCCGGACTCGTGTTCGCCTCTTGTATACCCAATTCGTAGCACTTCTTGTCGTGAAACACCCTGTAGATGTCCCCGGTTTGACCACCGCTTGTCCAGGCGTCACTAATGCGAAAATGCTTGAAGCTAATGGAATTGATCCTCGTGC
>JBARRP010000101.1:0-2852 GCA_049644285.1 Candidatus Acidiferrales bacterium
CCCATTCTCTGCGTGCTCCGCATCTCCGTGCTGATATCTAAAGTGTTTCTTGAAGTCCTGTCGGCAAGAAAGGCACGCCAAGAATCGTCCTCTAATCTCGGTACTTTCGAACAATCTCGACGAGCGAAGGGTTCTTCTCCGCACGATGTTCGACCTCGATCACATCGCCTGCGCCAACTTCTCCCTCCTCGACGACCGCCAGATAAAACCCCGTCCGCTCGCTAACGAAGAACCGCTTCGGCATGTCGTCGCGCCCGAACTTCAAGCCCAGCTTGAAGCACGGCAACCGGGGTTGCGTGACCATCAGCAGGGCTGACCCGATCCGAAAGCGGTCGCCGATGTGCGTCTCCTCTTCGCGCAGACCTTCGGTGGTCAGGTTTTCGCCGAACATGCCCCACGGCAGGTTTACAGCTGGCAATTGCTTCTGCCAGTAAGCGTAGTGCTCCGAAGGATAGACATAGACCGCCTTATTCACTCCACCATGAACGGTAAGATCGGCCTGGCGGTCGCCATCCAGATTGAGGCGCCGCAGAATTACGCGTCCCGCGACCGGCTCTTTGAAAATCCCGGTGGTTACCTCTCCGCCGTTCCAACTCACCTTGCGCGGAACGCCCACATTCACAGATACGAGCCTCGCCAGTTTCTGTGCACGCTTTCGAACCATGCAAATTTGATTCAGCAGATTGATGGCGTGATTCTGGGATCAAAAACGAACGAAGAGAAAAAAGAACCGAGCCGCAGATGGTGATTCGGCTGCGCCTGATTTGCGGAGCATCTCTCTGTAAATTACGAACTCCCTCGCTGCGCTGGAACACGCTTCGCAAACACCGTGTCACTTTCTTCCGAAAAGCAACGTCAGAAGCGGAAGATCAGCCCGACGTTCGCCTGGCCCTGTTGCGCCTTGTTGGCCACCGTGGCTTGACTGCAAAACCCAAAAAACGGATTGCAAACGATGGCGTTCCGCGATGTGGTGTGGGAGGGGGAGTAGCGTGTCTCCAGGCGCAGCCCCACGTGCCGATCGAAGAAATACTTCAGGCCTCCTCCGACGTTGTACGAAAACCGGTCAGTGAAGGCCAGCACCTGGTGATCCTGGCCAAAGTGCGTAAACCCCAAACCGGTTGCGAAGAACGGCTTCAGCTTCGCTTCCGGAGATCGAAACGCGTACGACATCCCGAACTGGTACATGTCCAGATTCGCGTTCGTAAGCTGCGTGATGCTGCCATCGACGCTGCTATGAGCGCTCAGGGTCGTCGGCTGCCGGTTCCACATGAATTCAAAATCAAAGTTCGGCCAGATCGAAACGTCTCCGATCACACCATAGTCAATGCCGCTTTTGATGTTTATATGGTCGATCGTTGACGTCGCCACATCGATCTTTCCACCGAATCGCGTGCCAATGAAGGGCGTCACCTCGTATGTTCTCTGGGCGCGAGCGCTGGGAACCCCACAGCTCAAGATAAACACGAAAAAAAGCATTCTCCGCCAGGACATGCTGTTCTCCTTTCTGGCCCGGAGCGATTGCCGTAATGATTCCTATAGTTTAGAGTGGGCGGCCGGGCTTGGAGTTGCAAGAAATTCCGGCCAGTTAGCAATTAACAACAGTCCCAACCTTGTGAAGGACGTTGCGACCCATCAAGCTACGCGGTTGTCGAACGGCTGACCTCTCTGAGCACTGGCTTAGTGCTCTAGTTCGGAATTACGGTGACGTATTTGGAAGGGCGTCAGGCCGCGGAAGCTAGTCGCTTGTTTTCGATCTTCGCCAAGAGAGTTTTCAGGTCTTTGCGAGTGAAGGTCCACTGGAAGGGAGAGGCAGTTTCCTCGTACCGCCGCTCGAAGGCTAGCAGCCGCTGTTCGAGTTCGCGGAGGGATTTGAAGTCGTTGGGCGTGAGTACCTTCCTCTGCACAATAGAGAAATAAATCTCAATCTGATTGAGCCAACTGGCATGGACGGGGGTGTGTACGAGGACCGCATTGGGCCATTGAGAGCGGAGGCGGTCGACCGCTTTTTGGCCGCGATGTGCTGAACAGTTGTCCATGATCCAGAAAACGCGACGTGCCGACTTGTAGGGTTCTCGGCCCATGACTTCACCAATCAGGCGATCGACCGGCGCAATGCCGCTTTTCTTTTCGCAGTGGCCGAACACCTTGGCCCGATGCACGTCCCACGCAGCCAGATAGGTCCATGCGCCTTCACGGAAATATTCGTGTTCGACTCTGGTGGAACGACCCGGCGCGGGAGCCAGCGTAGGTTGCTTTCGGCGACGGGCTTGAATACTGCTTTTCTCGTCCGCCGAGATGACGAACTCACGCACATTTAGAGGGCGTCCCTGCCAAACGCGACCATACAGATCGAGAATGCGCCCGGCCTTCGCCGCGAAATCTGGGTCCCGTGGGAAGATCCAACTGCGATGTCGCCAAGGGCGGAGCGCATCGGCGCTGAGCCAGCGCCACAAGGTCGTTCCACTGATCTCCGCTACCAGTCCCTGGGTGAGGACTTCGCGGCGGATCTCGGAAAGGGAAAGTCGCGAGAGCGGAAGCTGCAAGCGATGCGGGAGTTCACAGGCGAGCGCCTTAACTTGGACGACGACGCTGGGGGGAAAAGCGGGCGGGACGCCCGCCCCGAGGTTGAGACTCCAGGCCGGGGAGCCGCGCAAGGGCGAATCGCTTGCGCCACTTGCTGACAATCTGGCGCGGGGTGTCCAGGCGAGCAGCGATGACGTCGTTGGAGAGCCCTTCCGCAGCGAGCAACACGATCTTAGCGCGGATCACATCACAATACGGTGACGTATACTGGCGCGCCTGAGCTTCCAGTGCAGCGCGCTCTTCCTTGGAGAGAACTATCGAGAATGGGC
>JBARRP010000102.1:0-3299 GCA_049644285.1 Candidatus Acidiferrales bacterium
CACGCATCCTGCCAACCTAGACCAGCCGAACGGGAGTATTCTTCGCCGCAGAGTTTACAGGTCCTTCGGTCGGCACCCGATGGCTGACTCGCTTCGTTCGACACAGGGACCTCACAGAACAGGAGCAAGCGAGGGGAAGTAGCAATGGAGATTCTACATGACCCGCTGGAGGCGACAGCAGGGTTTTTTGGGCAAGCGGCAGAACCTACTTTCTCAGGCTTGCGAGCCACATCTCCAAGACCGGCAAGCTGCCTGGCTCAACCATGGTGAAGGTGATGCCGATCCCCGAGTTGGGTAGGGAGTAAGCCACTTTCCCTAAAGCAGCTAAGCTCGTGCCACCATGCGAGATTCTCAGTCTGGACAGGCACAGGAATTGCCCGAACACGTCAGTTTTGCAGCTCACGAAATGCCAAGCCCTTTCTGTTCAGTATGTTTGCTTAGTTCGTTTTGTAAATTTTCGTTTTTGCCGCGCCGGCGAAGCAACTCATCTACGGGACCTTCAATTTTGCTCGCGGTTGAGCAAGGAAGCGCTGGAGAAACTTATTGGAAATGCCCTGCCAGTAAAGGAGATTTGAGCCCAACTCTTTCATAGACCTTGGCACCGACCACGGAAAGGGTCTGGACTACATCTGGTGGGAACCTGAATTTCGGAACGGACTGGAGATGTGGACCTCACTCCTGCAACGGCTTCCAATCAGCAGGCGGAAAATCAATGTGCCAGAAGTGTGGCACAGGCTTTGTAAACTCGATGGCAACCTCGTTCTTGCGCTCCTCACTCAAGCGGACCACTCGGCATTCCCGTTCTTCCGCACTGTTCCAGTTCTTGACAACAAGTTTTTCGTCAGGTTGCACGCTCATGGCTAGGGCAATTAGGGCCCCATGAGCATTCACCACTAAGCTGTGGGTAGCTTCTGACATCAAACCATCGCTGTCCGCCTGTCTGCGCACTACTATCCGGACGCGTACCACCACCCGCTGGCTGCGCCTCGTGTCGACCGAGCGTTTAAACTGAGTGGTTTGCGGATCAGGCATCAAAGTAGAACAATAGCAACCATTCGCTCGCCGACGTGACCCGGTCTTGGACAGTTGCTCCGAATCTCTTAATTACTGAAGCAGAACCATCCCGATCTTCGGAAGGGCAGTGGACACTCCGCAGAGTGTGCCGCATGCTCCTGACGCCGCGTATTCCTTCAAAGCGTCGTCAGTTGGGGCGCGAAAGAATCAGGCGGACACAGCCTTGCTGTGCTCCTTAACCGCTTTCTCGATGCCGGGAATCGCGTTCGCCAAATCTTCGGCATTCATAACCGGGAAGAATGTCACCCGGGCGTTGTAGGCCAAGAAGAACGGCTCGGCGATCGCTGGTATCTGCGAGGTCTCCTTCATGTCGAAGACAATGAATCCACCCCGTTCGCCGCTCGCACCAGTCGTGAAATACGCGGCTTCGGGCTTCAACGATTCCAGGGTTCAGGTGCGTGCCGTCGCATTTCCGTAGCGAGGTTTGTGCATCCTGGAGCGCCGCTCATGGCTGATGGCTTCGATTCAGGGGGGTACCTGACTCAGGAAGCTGCTAAGTCGTAGTCGGTCTTCCTGGCCCATCGAGACGATCCCCACGCCCATTCCCTCGCCCGGCTTGATGTCCCGCACAATCGCGCGAGCCCGCACTCCCCCTCCCGGGATGTCGATCAGCAATTGGATGATTGTCCCGACCGCCGGAGGTTCTTTTGTGCGAATGAACAGGCCACCCAAGCCCAGCATGCCCACATACGAGACCAATCTTCGAGTAGCGGTCTGCCACGCTACGCTCAGGCCTTTTGGCGATTTCATGCGAGGGTAGCGTCGACTCCTGGCTGATGCGCTCATTGCTAAATCCCCAAGCAGCATACTCCCTTGGCACGAGCCCCCGAAAGCCCGTGTGCCAACAGTCGCTACACCCGCTCTGATTCGTTGTACATTTGGAGCCTGCCTCACGCAGTTGAGAAAGCATTTCCTCTCGGGCAATCTGTGCGGTTCGCCGGCCGATCCTCGGCCTTACCCCAGAGCGAACCGGTGGGTGTGCATCGCTCCGCGTCTCCGAGAACATTTACTAGGAGACTGGGGCCACTGACCGATAGGATGGGATAGGTATGATGCATTTCGTGCAGCATGGTTGCAGAAACTGGCTCTCGTCAATCGAGACTCGTCTCTTCTCAGCTGGTAAGGGCCAGAGAGAAATTCGGTATCCTCCAAATCGCACCGTCCCTTCACGATTGATTCTGGGTTCCCGCCGAATCTGAGCTACTGGCGTCCTTCTTCTGGCGGGAGGTAAGCGCCGGAGTGAGGGGAGTCAGGTGTTTCTGCGGACCGCGCTCAATCAGCCCGCGATTCGTGCGCAGGCGCAGGTGTCTTCTGGACCGGACAGGCACAGGAATTGCCCGAACACGTCAGTTTTGCGGCTCGTGAAATGCCAAGCCCTTTCTGCTCAATAGGTTGGCATAGTTCGTTTTGTAATTTGCGGTTTCTTGTCACGAGTACCGAGCCCATCGGTTTCCGCTACTATCACTATGACCGAGACGATGCAGTGACACGGGCGACGCGGTCAGCGTCGTTACGGAGGAAATCCACGCCACGCCCCTCAATGTGGTCTGCATAAAGCACTCGGGATTTCCTAGCCGTTCGAATCAATTGCCGCCGCCTCTGCTTTCGTTCGATTAGCGGATGCTGCCTCAAGTCCTCGCCATTCATCCACAGCAAAACTTCCCCTGTACACACCTTGGAGCCCGGCCTAGGCATTTGCCGTTGGGCCGGGCTCCAAGACCGCAGCTACAACCTAGAGTGAGCGCAGGAAGTTGAGAAGATCCTGCTTCTGGCTCTCGGTCAGCCCATTGAATCGCCTGATCACGCCATTCGCTTCGGAACCAGGACTGGCGTGCTGCCGGATGGCGTCCAAAAGATCGGAAGTGCGTCCGTCGTGCAGGAAGAAGACGCGCTGGCCCACTCCCCACAACGGCGCAGTGCGGAATTCGTCCGGACCGGCGCCGCCTTGGACGATATCATCGGCCAACCCTGACCCCATATGGTGCACCAGCACATCAGAGAAGAGATTCGCCTTCACATTACTGAGCGCGGGAACGTAAGGTGAGGCGACGGTCGTGAGGGTTGGGGTATGACACAAAGCGCACTTCACGGTCTCCACGAACAGTTTCCGACCGTTCTGGATCGACGCAGAGCAATCTGAGCCCTTGCAAGCAGGCTTAGGTTGATCGAGCAGACGCATGAAGGTCGAGAACTGCGCAACGTCGCTGGGAACCGTGGCCGTGTCG
>JBARRP010000103.1:0-63722 GCA_049644285.1 Candidatus Acidiferrales bacterium
GCGGGCAATCTGCTGGTTCGTCTTCCCGGACGCACTCAGCAAAACGATCCGCACCCGGGTCACCAGCCCTGCCGGAAGAGAACGCGAACTGGCCATGCCTTCGAGTTGCTCCCGCTGTTCCGGGCTAAACAACAACGCTGCTTTCGGCCGTCCCATCGCCATAGGCACCTCCATTCTGCATCCGAGATGCCTATTTTCAGAGCAATACTAATGCCACTTATTTACGGGACAGCGCACTAGTTGGATAGTGGCGGTCACTTTGGTATCGGGCCCAATCTTGAGAGCGCGGCCACCCAAAGAAGTGGCGCCTGCACCGCTGCCGGCACAAATCATCACCGCAAGAAAGGTGTTTATCTCTAATGCTGGGGAGGACCCGCATTTCAAACGGCTCGGACTCCGTCGACCTTATAACCAGTTTTATGCAGCCATGAAGGATTGGGGGCGCTATGAGCTCGCGACTTCTCCCGCCGAAGCCGATGTCGTGTTGGAAATACGTCTTGCCAGCCAAATTGAAAAGTACGGAAAGGAACTACTGATTGTGCCTCTATTGAGATTGGGAGTCCTCGATCCGAAAACGCGCACAATCCTGTGGGCCTTCACAGAAGAACTCGAGACTGGCGGAATCGTCGGCCTGCACGAGGATGCGAAGTTCGATAGAGCCATGGATAAAATCGTGGAGGACTTGAAGAGTTTGGTTGCACAGCCGCCATCCCCGCCGACGCCCGCCAAACCTTGAACTAAGCCAAAAAGGCAGGTGCCACCCCCTTCTGCGTATTACCTGAACGTCGGCAGCCCGACCACCTCGAACAAACTACCGACTATCCTTACGTTCACAACCCCGCGATCGCTGTAGGATACGAGAGGACGGCCACAGAAATTACGCTTTAGACAAAGGGAATGCTTCTTCCGCTGATTTCGGGCGGGGCTGACCTAAACTGAAGTTCGAGTTACTGAATGGAGGCGGATCAGGGAGAAACCCTGTGGCCGTCGGTTCCCGCGCCAACAACTCTGTTGAATAGACCAGTGCTTGTGGTATGCAGGGGGGAGGCTGCATTGAGGAGTCCCCGGATTTCGATAGTAGCTTTAATCGCCTTTCTTGCTGTACTGAACGCGCCAACTGATGCCCAAGTTCCGCACCCTCCTCCCGCCAAGACCAAAACCTATTACATCGCAGCGGACGAAGTGGTCTGGGATTACAGTCCCCGTTTCAAGAACGTAACGGGACTCCCTGCTCCTGAGGAAGAGCTTGAGGGCAGGTCCGCAGCGGGCAAGAAGTATCTAAAAGCGATCTATCGCGAGTACACAGATGCCACCTTCGAGACCGTAAAGCCGCGCCCCCCAGAATGGGAGCACCTGGGAATCCTGAGTCCGCTCATTCGAGCTGAGGTTGGTGACACCGTGAAGGTCGTTTTTAAGAACAACACCAAGCTCCTGTACTACTGCAGCATGCACCCGCATGGCTTGGCGTATGCCAAGGATTCTGAGGGCGCGATGTACAACGACGACGCCAGCGTAGCCAAGGGGTCTCCTATCCAACCGGGGAAAACTTATACTTATACGTGGTACGTGCCAGAAAGTGCGGGGCCAGGGCCCGATGACCCCAGTTCAATCCTTTGGATGTATCACTCTCACTTTAACGAGGACAAGGAGATCAACGCGGGGCTGCTGGGGCCAATCATTATCAGTCGACGAGGTTCCACCAAGCCGGACGGTACACCCCGAGACGTAGATCGCGAGTTTATCACCGCCTTCGCCATCTTTGATGAGACGGAAAGCCCGTATTTCGACAGAAAAAGGTATCCACCCAGCTTGAATGTTGACGATCCCGTTTTCCGCAAGCTCAATCTCCTATACACCATCAACGGCCTGATCCAGGGGAACCTGCCGATGATGACAATGAAGAAAGGCGAGCGGGTCCGCTGGTACTTGCTCGCCAGCAGCAATGAGGACGACGTGCGCGCCGTTCACTGGCATGGCCAGACGGTGATTTCCAATCACATGCGCACTGATGTGGTGAACCTCGGACCCATGACCATGGCCGTGGCAGACATGGTGCCCGAGAACGTGGGAACATGGCTCCTCCATTGCCATGTGAACGAGCATTTGAGGGGTGGAATGACGGCCCTCTTCACCGTGGCTCCATGAAAACTCGCTCGCCCATTGTGGAAGCGACGCAGCAAAGGGCTGCGCGGTTGTTCTGCCATGCAGACGCGGAATTTCAGTAGGCCCAGCGAAGGAGCATGCCGCCGGTGGTGTAGCCCGCCCCGACCGCGACGAGCAGCACCAAATCGCCCTTCCTCAATCGTTTTTCTTCCAGCGCATCACGCAGGCCCAGCGGAATCGTTGCGGCGGTGGTGTTGCCGTAGCGGTCGATATTCACCATCACCTTGGAATCGTCCAGTCCGAGCCGCTCCTGCATGGCCCGGATAATTCGCGCATTTGCTTGGTGCGGGACCACCAGCGCCAAATCGTCACTCGACAGGCCGTTGCGCTTGAGCAAATGGCACGCGACATCGCACATCCGCCGCACCGCGTATTTAAAAACTTGCTGCCCCTCCTGGTGGACGTAGTGCATTCGCTTTTCCACCGTGTCCTGCGTCGATGGATGAAGCGACCCGCCCCCCGGCATGTACAGTTGGCACCCGCCTGAGCCGTCTATATCGCTCATGAAATCGATGATGCCTTCCGAGTCGGACGTCGACGGTTCGATCAGCACCGCTCCGGCCCCGTCGCCGAACAGAACGCAGGTCGCTCGGTCCTTGAAATCGAGGATCGAGCTCATCACATCGCTGCCGATCGCCAGCACTTTCCGGTGCGTTCCCGCGCCCACGAATTGCGCCCCGACCGTCAGCGCATAAACGAATCCCGAACACGCTGCGGAAAGATCGAACCCCCAGGCATTCTTTGCGCCGATTTGGTCCTGCACCAGGCAAGCCGTTGCCGGAAACAGCATGTCCGGCGTCACGGTAGCCACGACAATCAGCTCGATCTCTTCGGGTTTTACGTTCTTTTGCGCAAGAAGCTGTCGCGCTGCTTCCGCGGCGAGATGCGATGCAGTCGTCCCTGGCTCCGCGTAGTGCCGTTCGCGAATTCCGGTGCGCGTGCGGATCCATTCGTCAGAGGTATCCACAATCTTTTCGAGGTCGAAATTCGTAACCACGCGCGGCGGAACGTAGCCGGTCACACCGGTTATCTTCGCGGCAATGTGTTTACTCATTCTCTCTCCGATTGAACCGATTTACTTCTCGATTGCGCAAGAGGAGCCTGCGCGATTGTACGAAAACCCCGTCAATGGTTACAAGAACTCATCTCACCATGGGTCTCGACCGCACGCTTTCCCAGGCTTGCGCGCTCGGCGCCTGTAGCGGCGAGCTTTTGTCGTGAGGCACGGCCGAACCATCAGCCCGGCAGGTTCTCGAGAATGGGCCTCTCGCCTCGACCGGCTGGCCTTCCTGCGGCTTCTGCGGTAGCTTTTACAGCCAAAGAGGAGGCAGCGATGCTGAAGGAAAGAGTGAACGGGAAAGAGATGCTCATCTCCAGTGGACAACTGGCCGCCATGCTGTTGCTATGCTTGATGGCCGCGAGCCCGCTTCGCGCGCAAACGACGGCTTCCGCAAAACCGGATGTGAAGGATCAGTCCTACGAAGTCGAGTATTACTACAAAGCGCAGTGGGGCCACGCGGATGAATGGCTGACTCTCTTCAGAAAGAATCATCTGCCCGTGCTCAAGGCGCTGAAGGACCAGGGACGCATCCTCGAGATCCAAATCGACAAACCGCGCTATCACGCGACCGAAGACGGCCGCTGGGATTACCGCGTCACCATCACGTGGAAAAACATCACCGCGTCGATTGACTCCGGCAACGAGCCAGTGCTGATTCGCAAGCTCTTCCCCGACCAAGTGGCCTTCAAGCGCGAAGAACAGCGCCGCTTCGAGATTCTCCTCGGGCACTGGGACCTGCCGATCGAAGAGGTCAGCCTCGAGCCGTAGCAGCGGCTCAACGCACGCCACCAAGCACCCTGTCCGAACGGACGCGCTTCCGTACTATTGTTCAGCGCGGCAGTGCTGGGCATTTTTACCGCCGCGCTTTATCGCTACGCCAGCAAGGCTGTTCCGGCCGGGTTCGCGTCAGAGAATTTCTCCATGGCCTGGACGCCCAAGAAGAAGCAGTAGTCCTCACCTCGCCGCGAGTCCGACTAGCGCGCCCCGTTTATTTGCTGCCTTGGCGCTCTCTGCGTTTCTCTGCGGTCTCTCTGTGTAATGTTTCGCCTTTGGCCTTCGCTGATTGCTGACAGCTGATCGCTGATCACTCATAGCGAAGCGCGACCATGGGATCGACCCGCATCGCGCGGCGCGCCGGGATGTAGGATGCCAGGAGCGCCACAATTGTCAGCACTGCCGACACCGTCACATACGTCAGCGGATCGGTGGCGCTGACCGTAAGAAAATTCCCGACCACACGACCCGCAGCCAGCGCCGCCGCGACCCCAATCACCAAACCGATTGCGACGATGAACAACCCCTGCCCGAAAATCATTTTCAGAATGTCCGCCGGTCTCGCGCCGAGCGCGATCCGGATTCCGATTTCATGTGTCTTCTGGCTGGCGGCATACGATATCACTCCGTAGACGCCGACAATCGCGAGCACCAGTCCGAGGATTCCGAACAGAGCGGCGAGCACCGCGCCCACCTGATAAAAGAGCACCCGTTCAAAGTGTCGAGCGCCTCGGTCATGGTTTTCACGTCGAAGACGGGCAGCTCGGGCGCGAGCGTTTCCAGGACGCGCTCAATTTCGGGGATCATGGCAGCGGGCGCCGCTGCGGTGCGCACCTGCAGCGTTTCCAGGGAGTTGGTTGCGTAGTGCTGCACGAACGGCAGGTAGAAGTATGGATTCATCGGCCCGCTAAGACCCTGATACCGGGAGTTCTTGGCGACGCCAACCACCTCGATCCAATATTTGGGATCGGAGCCAAGCTTGAATCGGCGCCCGATCGGATCCTGGTTCGGCCAATATTCCTTGGCCATGGCCTCGTTCACGACGGCAACGTACGCCGCCTTGTCGTCGTCCGCATCGGTAAACACGCGGCCGCGAACCATCGCGATGCTCATCGTCTTGAAATAGTCGGGCGAAATCGCATTGTAGGCCATGGTTGGCGCCGGCTTGCCCGATTGCGGCTCGTAGCCTTCAATTGTGAGCGAGTCGCCGTTGCTGTAGTAGCCCATGGGCACCGAATTGGCGACGCTCGCCGATTCAACACCGGGGAGTGCGCGAACCCGGTCGAGCAGATTCTTATAGAACTCGCGGCCCTGCTGTTCGTTGTATCCGATTTCATTCGGATCCATGCTGACGTTGAGCACATGGCTCGGATCGAAGCCGAGATCGCTCAGGCGCTGGGTGGCGGCCAGGCTGCGGGTGAACAGTCCGGCGATGATGAGCAGCGTCAACGAGCCGCCCACCTGCGCCATCACCAAAACGTTGCGGAACCGCTGCCGCCCTCCTACCACGCTGGCACCCTCGTGGAGGATGGCGGCCAGATTCCCGCGGGAGGCGCGAACCGCCGGAACGATTCCGACGATGAGTCCGGTTAGGAGCGCGGCGCCGAATGCAAAAGCGAAGACGCGCCAGTCGAAGCCAAAATCGAGGCGAGTGGCGACATCGGTCTGCAAGGGAATCGAGCCAATCGCGGAACTGCCCAATTCGCCGAGCCCCATCCCCGCCAGTCCGCCGGCCAGGGCCAGCAAGACGCTCTCGGTGAGCAACTGACGGATCAAGCGGCTGCGCGCCGCACCCAGCGCCACGCGAATCGCCATCTCACGCCCGCGCACCGTTGCGCGCACCAGAAGAATGTTCGCCACATTGGCGCATGCGAGGAGCAGAACCAGGGCGGCGAGGCTGAGGAAGAGCATCGCCACAACGCGCACCGTGTTCTTCGGATCCGGAACCGGCCTGGCGCGAAGCTCCGGGTAGGCCTGAACGCTCATGTCTTTATCGTCGTTGGGGTATTCCTGGGAAAGCCGCTGAGCCACGACGCCGAGCGAGGCTTGCGCCTACTGGAGACTCGCTCCGGGTTGGAGGCGCCCGAGCAGGAACACAGTGCGGTTTTGGCGATTCGTCATCAAGTCGCTCGGATAACCTTCGATGAAAGCCATGCCGAGCGGCAAATAGCCTTGGATGGAAATGAATTGATTGAGCCAGTGGAATCCCTCTGGAGCAACGCCCACGATCGTCAGGGGGTGACCATCGACTGAAACTTTCCGGCCGACAATTCCAGGGTCGCCCCCAAAGCGCGTCTTCCAGTAGGAATAGGCGAGAACCATCACCGGATCGGCTGACGGGGTTTCACCTTCCGAGGGCAGGAGCAAGCGGCCGAGCGCCGGCTGCAGACCCAAGCCGGAGAAATAGTTGGCGGAAACGTAGTCGGTCAAGATGCGGTCGGCCTTGCCATTGATGTTCAAACCGTCGAGTCCGATTGTGTGCGCGATCAGGTCGGAGTACACGCCGGTGGTCTGGCTGCGAATGTCGCGGTAGTCGGCAATCGAGAACTGCAATTGGAGCGGACCCTGTTTCTGCTGGAGAGTGAGTACGGTGAGCTGTTTTGGATCCTTGACGGGCAGAGGCCTAAGGAGAATTGAATTCACGAGGCTGAAGATCGCGGTATTGGCGCCCGGAGGCTCGAGGCCGGATGCTTGACGCCGGAGAGGGACGTACACCCTCGTCGCGTGTTCGCTCTTCCCTGGTTGCGCGTCCACACCTCGAGCTTGCGGGTGCATACTGCTTTCCGGTTTTGAGTCCTCGAATCGGGCCGCTAGAGTGCAGACACCGCACTTCAGAAATGGCATTTGTGTAGCGAGCAGAAAATAGGTTCCTTGTTGTTTTCAGTGAGTTGTCGTTTTGCGACTGTCGTTTTGTGTATCGAGTAGGTTTTGGAAAGTCCTTCCGGCTTCCCGGAATCTCGGAACGGTGAGACCACCGAATCTCGCCGACTTCTCCAGATTTCGCTTTTGCTTGAAAAAAGTGCGATTTTGTAGCGATTTGGACAGAGCTCCTTTGTTTGTTTTCAATGAGATGGGCCCAGTTTAGTTTCAGTTTGTGTCGATTTAGGTTCTGGAACAATCTGTGCGCTCTGCGGGCGGGTTCATTTTCAATCAGCCCGGCTGCTCGTGGGCGTCGCGATGGTGCGGAAATTCAGTCCGCGCCCATCTCGGGACGAAGCAGCGCTTCCGCGATGCTGACTCATGCAGTGCCTCATGCGTCGACGCTAGCAGGAGGCGGGCAGGTAGGGAAGACCCTGTTGCGGTGGACATTGTGAGACCGGAAGCGGAGGACGTTGAGGAGGCCAAAGGAGGGTGAGGAAGGCACCGCAACTTTGGGGAGAGTATTCTGGCACACATCCACCGACGCGCGCGAGCATTCCGGGCGTCAGAAAGCAGCGCACCGTTTTGTCGCTTTTTTGCTCATGCCTCCGTCGGCGGCTACGGTGTGCAGGCAGAGATGGAGGGCGTACTGTTTTGGATTTGGACAACAGAGGTTGCCCTATGAGGCGGGGGGCGCGGCTGTGTCTCCGGAGACCCGGCCGGGTAGCGGGCGATAGCCGCTGCGGGTGCGGATGTGGTACTTCTTCAGGCGCTCGCCGACGAGTTTCACCCTGATGGGGCGCCAGCCGCGGTTGGGATTGGGCTTGGGGTAGTAGCTGAGCGAATAGAGGTGCGCCAGGTCATCGCGGATTGAGGCGAAGGCTTTCTGCTGGTCTCGCCAACCCTTGGCGAAATAGGCTGCTCCACCGGTGGCGGCGCTCATGCGTCCAAAGACGGCCGTGGAGACAGGGTCCTTTTCGGCTTCCCGAGTGCTTACCATGTAGATGGGGATGCCTTCCGATTGGGCCAACTCGCCCACGTCCTCCGGAGGAACCATGCTGGCGTTGTCGGGGCCGTTGGAGAAGACCACGACCACTCTTCGGCCGGTAAACTGGCCGGCGTCTCGAAGGGTCATCAGCAGAGCGTTATAAAGCGCGGCATCGTCTCCAGCCACCGTCGAACGTACGCCGTGCAAGACGCGTGACCGGTCGGGGGTGAGTATGGAGGCGCGGGAAAGGTCGCGACTGTAGGAATAGAACGCCACGCGGTTCGAACCGTCCAGGGACCGGACAAAGTCAGCGATAGCATCCTGCGCGACGGCAAAGGCACGGTACATATAGTTACTGGTGTCGAACAGAATGAAAACATCCGCACCTGCCAGAGGAGAGCCACCCTGGTCGGGCGATGCCTCCGGAATGAAACTTGCCGGAGAGCCATCGTGAAGCGCTAAGGGGACTTGGGCCGACTGGGGCTCCTCGGACTTGGGAGCACCCTCCGCCTGGGCGATGTCAATCAGTCTTCGTGGGGCCTGGTTGCCTTCCCCGAAGGTGGCCATTGTTTCCGGAATGCCATCCTCGGTGATCACAAAGTCCGAAGGATGGATGCCGGTCACATAGTTGCCCTTGTTGTCCGTGACCGCCACGTTGAGCTGCACCATATCGACAACAACGTGAAAGTTCGGTTCGCCCTTCTGCTGCTGAGCGGCCATCCAGACCGCGGAGCCGGAGAGGAGAGCCGGAAGAAGCAAAAGAAATATAAAGTGTTGTTTTCTCATGTGTTGCTCCCTCCGCGTCTTTGCCAGATGGCGAGGCATCTTAAGACTCTCCCAACTACTGAAAGACAAGGACCTAGGGTCCTGAACTCGAGCCGCTCTTCGGCAGTGAGGCAATCTTGCCCCGGCGAAACTCCTCACCCGCCTCCCGCATCGCCCGGAGCAGCGCCGGCCAATCTTCGAGGTCGGTCGCGAAAATCTTCTCGGCCATGCGATGCGTCAGCTCCGGAACGAGGCGGTTCAGCATCACCGGTGAATAGCCCAGTTCGTCCGCCAAGCGGCCCCAGTACAGATTGTTGGAATCCCAGGACTCGGCGAGCAGGCGGTTGTAATAGCCCATGAAAGCGGGAAAGGGTTTCACATTCAGCAGCTCGCGGGCGTAACTCTGCTCTAATGCAGGATGAGGCACGCCGAAATCTTCCGACAGCCGCTCCGAACTAACCTCCGCGGGGTAGCCGCGCGAAAGATCGTCCAGATCCTTCCCGGCGGTCCCCCAATAATCGGCGACGCCGGGGAACCTTCGCCGGAACTCCGCCGCGAGATAGAAGGTCTCTGCCGGCATCACCTCGGCAAGCATTTCTTGCATGTGTCCTGCCACGAGAGCCTTCTCGAGTCGCTCAGACCTTTGAGGAACCATGCGATCGGAAAGGATAGTCATCACTGTTTGGCGCAGTTTTTCATTGTGCGCGGCAGCCGCCAAAAGCTCTTCTCCGGCGCGCTGGTAAAGGGTGACGGCATGAAGCTCATTCCGGGTAACACCCCACCAACGGGGCAGGACAGCGCTGGTCAAAAGGCCCGGCACCACCTCCTGCCAGATCAAGGCTTGGACGTTTTCCGGCACAACGAAATCCTGCTCTGCCTCCGCCAGGACGTAGGGCAGGCCAGCCAGCGATCCGACCAAATGAGCGCCTCCGCTCGCCGTCACGCCGGTGCCAAACACGCGCGGAGTTTGCCAGGCCTGTTCTCCTCCCACGGTCATAGAGCCTGAGAAATCGTGGGAGCGCACGAACAGCGGGCTGTTATGGAGCACCTGAGCTCCCGGTGGCTCATAGTAGGCGTAATTGAGTCCCACCAGCGTGTCCCTCAGGAAGGCAGCGAGCTGGCCGCGAGCGTCCGCCAATTCCTTGGGAGAGCCTGGCGACTTGATGATCTTCGTAAAATCCGTTCTGGTCTGCAACGCAGTGTGGGGGTTGTTGTAAGAGGGGGAGGCCCATTCATTTCTTTCGCTGGAAGTGAAAATCGGCCGCGGCATCTCGAAGTCCCGAAGCTCCCCAGCGAGAGGGATCAACGCATCAGCCACGGGCTTTCCTTGCGCCATTTGATTTAAGCCCTCCCCTAACGCAAAGAGGGTGTCGAGAGAAACCAGGCGCTGGGCGCCCAGGACGGACCGAATACGGGTGGCCAGCTCTTGCCGCACCTGCTGGCCTTCCGGACTGGCCTGACTCGGGCCTGCCAGCAAGGCGATGAATTCGTCCTGAGAAAGGTCGGCTTTGCCGGTCGCCGCGCGTGCCAGTTCTCGGAAGGAGGCTCGGCCGGCGTCGAAAAGCTGGGACGAGGAAAGGACTCCGGTGAAGGGATTGATGACCCGGTGCCAGGAATCGTTGAAACTTGCAGCTGATATTTGCCCCTGCCGGGCGAGGATTTGCCAGAGACCCACGTTGGCCTGCAAAATGCCCAAGGCGTTGGCTCTCACCGGGTGATCGGGCATGCGATCAAGGGCTTCCGCGACGCTGAGAAACTGCGCGATCGAGGCGCTGTTCAAACCGGGAAACTCGGAAAAAATCGCATACTGGTGGCTGAACCGGGAAAACCTGGAGGCTAGCAAGCGCGCTGTTTGGGGGCTCAAGCGCTGCTCCGCAGATCGCTCGCGGTCCACTTCATTCAACGTCAAAAAAATTTGCAGCGGCCCATCCTCCGAATTGACCCGGGAAAGGGCGAACATTCCCTCCACGAGTTGCTCGGGATTGTTCCAGCGGCTGGCACGCCTGGCCCAGTCTCGCACGATCTTGGAATCGTTTTTGCGGCGAAGGACCTCCTTCCAAACTTCCAGATTGCCGGGGACGTGGGGTTGGCCGCCCGGTTCGAACCGAAGCCGGGCCATGAGAAGCAAGAGACCCGGGTCCGGCCGGAACACGGGCCTGGACGGGCTGGGCATAAGGTCCTGGCCGCGGAGGGCTTCATAGAAGCGCTTCAACCGTCGAGGTTCTGTGAAGTAGGCCTGCTGGGTCTGGTTGATGCGTGACATCGCGTCAAAATAGGCGGCCAGCCATCCGCCATCTTTAGCGAGCAACCGGGTCACGAATTCTCCCGGCGACTCCGGGCCGGCCCCGACCAGATCCTTCCAGGCGGATTCGGCCGACGCGCCTCCCGGCACGATGACCCGTCCGGAACGAATGCAGAGCTGACTGCCGTAGAAATCGAGGACAGAAGCGAAGGGGTGGAGCTTTCGTAATCCCGGAGATTCGCGCAGGGCAGTTCCGGTTTCGGCATCGATGCGAGCCATTGCCCAGTAGAGGCGCGCTAAGACCGGATCGCGCACCAGCGAGTCAACCACGTCATCTTTTCGCTTGGCGTTCTTGTCGGCCGCTGTCCAATCACTCTGCCCGAACAGCACCGGCACTTGAGACGAAGAAAAGGGATACGTAAAGGGCTGGCCTCCCCGAAGTGTTTCCTCAAGGTCTGCCAGAGGGAACCCGGAATCGATCGTAAGAAACGCTCTCTCCGGGTCGGCAGTCTCGACCGAGGCGGTTGGCCCACAGGCTTGCCGCAGCCGGTAGCCAAGGATCGCCAGCAGCGGCTCGGCCTCGTCGCAATTCGAAACACGAATGACGCCTTGCGGACGCGCCAGCGCCTGCAATTCTCTGGCCTGCTGCAGGTAGCGCATCAATAGGATCAGAAACTCAGTCGGCCTACCGCCCTTCTCCTTCGAGTCCTGGTGATAACCTTGCATTGAAACATTGCGGGCCAGGAGCGGCAGCACTTCGTCCTGAGAGGCCTTCTGACTGATAGCGGCCATACGCAGGAAGGAGCGAAGAGGGCCGGGAACAGTGATGACGCCCGATGAGGAGGATGGCGGAGTGGCAACTTCGGAAGATTGCCCTGCATCCGAGACGCTTGATTGGGAAGGAGGAGCGGCGCTCCAGGCGCTGCCCGACAAGCACGAATATGCGCACAGAGAAGCCGCTAAAAGAGAAGCGTATAGGCAAACAGGAGATTTCATAGCTAAAGTCTCCTTCCGAGGCCTTGGCGACAATCGGATAGGAAATCATTGGCACGCCGAGGAAGGGGACGATCTCCCTTACGACGCGACCCTGTTGGCTGACCGGGTCCCCGAGAACTGAGAATTCGTATTACCGCTCGCTGGAATCGGAATTCGGCCTATATCTCCTAACCTTGTGTCTCCTCACTTTGTGCTCGCCAAGATAAATCATCCTTCGGACAAATCCAAGGTTTTTCTCTGAGGACCACGGGCCGCCACGATGCCGCTCTGAGGTGAGGCTGTTTCTACGAGTTGGGCGGGAGGATTTCGTAGCGGAAGGACCCACGCGCCTGGGACGTGAGCAAGAACCGACCGGCCCTCGGAACGAGAGTTAGAAAGCGGCGCGTTAGCGCAGGGCGTCGGCGGAATCTTCGGCGGCGACTTCGACGTCGAGGACGGCTTGCGGCTGGCGTCGCAGCGTTTCGATGAAGACCCGGACGAGCTTTTCGTCGAACTGATTGGCGGCGCAGCGCTCGAGCTCGCGGAAGGCTTCTTCGGGGCTGCGTGCTTTCTTGTAGGTGCGCTCGGAGGTGATCGTGTCGTAGGCGTCGGCGATGGCGATCAGGCGGGCGCCGTTGGGAATCTGCTGACCCTCGAGGCGGTCCGGATATCCGGAGCCGTCGACGAATTCGTGATGATGGCGGACCATTTCGCGGATGCGTTCCATGGCTGCGAGAGGCTCGAGCAGCTTATCGCCGAGAATGGTGTGGGTTTTCATCGTCTCCCATTCGGCGGCGTCGAGCGGGCCCGCTTTGTTGAGGATGCCTTCCGGGATTCCGACCTTGCCCACATCGTGGAGGAGCGCCGCGAGGCGAATTTCCTCGATCTCGGCGGGACTGAATCCGGCGGCTTGCGCCACAACCACGGAGTAACGCGAAACCTTTTGTGAATGCCCGTGGGTGTACTGATCTTTGGCGTCGATGGCCACCGCGAGAGACGTCACGGTTTCCACGACTGCCGGCGGCAAGCTATCCACTGACAGATTTGCTCCTGGATGGCCGAGCGAGCGGCTGAATTGCTCGAGACGGCGGTGAATTTCCTCGAAGGCTTCGGGGCCGGTCGAGAAGAGTCTCTTAAGAGTAACACCCAAGTAGGCTTCGAGAACGTCGCGCTTCCATTTTTTCGTTTCGCCTGGGTCGCAGTGCTCGGCGCTGGAGACTGCGTTGCCGCCCTGGTGCTTCGAAAGATACATCGAGGAATCGGCCACCTGGATGAGCTCTTGCGGGGTCGAGCCGTGCACCGGGAATCCAGCGATGCCGAAGCTCGCGGTGATGTTCTTGTCGCGCAGCAGCGGGTCGGACGCGACCCAGCCGCGCAGCTTGCTGGCAAGCTGGCGCGCCTGCTCGACGTTGGTCTCCGGCATCAGAATGACGAATTCGTCGCCGCCGTACCGCGCCACTACATCCGAACGGCGGCAATTCTGCTCGAGAATGTGGCCCACGCGCTGAAGGACCACGTCGCCCTCGAGGTGCCCGTAGAAATCGTTGACGAACTTGAAGCGGTCGAGGTCCATCAGCACCAGGGAAAACGGCCGACTGGCGCGGGTCGAGCGCTTCCACTCCGCCGAGAGCGCTTCCATCAGGAAGCGGTGCGTCTTCACTCCGGTGAGGCCGTCGGTGATGGCCTGCTCCTGAGCCTTCTGGAAGGTCAGCGCGTTGTGCATCGCGCCTGCAAATACGTCCGCGAGCGTGCGCAGCAGCAGCACTTCCGGTTCCGAAAAATCGCATGGGCCGGAGGATTCGACGTAAAGAACGGCGAGCAACTGATCGGCATAGCCGACCGGGAGGGCAATCGCGGCCGTGCTTCCGGGAAGGACGGGGCGCGGGCTCGAGGCGTTGACTTCGCGCACAATCGCCATTTGCCCGGAGCGCGCTACTTCGCCCACAAGCCCTTCGCCGAGCGAAATGCGGCGGCCCAGCGCATTGCGGCGGCGGCCCGCTTCGGCCTGGATAACAAGCTCCTTGGCGGAGTAATCGAGAACGGCGATGCCGATGTGGTCGTAAGTCAGGCCGGTCTCAAGCTCCGCCGCGATTTTGGACAGCATTTCGTCGGGGTTGAGCGTGGTGATGGCGTGGCTCGAGACGTTGTTCAGCAAAGTGAGGTGGCGCGACTTCTTCTGTTCTTCGCTGAAGAGACGCGCGTTCTCAATGGCGATTCCCGCTTCGCTTGCGAGCACGCGCAACAGCTCCAGGTGCCCCTCATCCAATGCCCGTTCCTGCGGGCTGTGCACCGCCATCACGCCGATGGCGCGATCGTAGAGAACCAGGGGAACTCCGCAATAGCTGCCGGTGTCCCGCTGGGGCTCGACGCCCAAGCGCGCCGCCTCTTCTAGAAAGTTGTCGCGGATCAGCACCGGCTGGCGAGTGCGCAGGATGTATTCGGTGAGATGGTTCCCGAGCCGCCGGGTGGACTTCGGTTGCCGCTCGTTTTCGAGGATCTGGACCTCGAATTTGATCTCGGCCTTCGCTTCGTCATACAGGGCGATGTAGAAGCTGCCGACTTCAAGCAACCGGCGCATCTCGACGTAAAGTCTTTCGAACAATTCTTCGAGATTCAGCGTCGAGCTGAGCACGCGTCCAATTTCGTTGAGGATGTGGAGCTCTTCGCTGCGCCGCGAAGTCTGCTGGATCAGGTAGCTGTTTTCGACTGCCATGCCAATCTGGTGGCCTAACGCGAGGAGAAGGCGCAGCTCCGCCGGAGTGAAGGAGCGGCTGTCGGGAGTGCCGAGCAGGAGCACGCCGAAGACGCGCTCTTTGGCCTGGAGACTGATGCCTACGACGGTGCGCAGGCCCTGAGCGACGAGGTGCTCGCGAAGCTGGCGAAAAGCTGCTTCGCGTTCGAGGGCTTCCCAGTGGGAGTCGCGAGGCAAGTCCGGCAGGACCACCAGACCACCGAGACGGGCAACAAAATTCACGATGTAATCGTCAAGTTGCTCTTCCTGAATCGCGGCGCAGAAGCTCTCGCTGATTCCGGTGGTGACGACCGACGTCGGCCCGCCCGCCTCGCCATAATTCAGGCAAAGCGCGCCGGCCGGAATGCGCACCACGTTGAGCACGCGATCCAGCGCCTGCGCCAGCATTTTCTGGATTTCACCGCCGACGAATCCCGAGGTGGCAAGGTTCAGGTTCGAGAGCGAGAGCATGTTGCGCTCGACACGCCGCCGTTCCTCTTCGTAGACGGCCATAGCCATCAGGACGCCGGAGAAAAGCTGGGGCAAGAGCAAGAGTTGAAGCAGATCCAAGTGGCTCAGAGAATTGAACCGCACTTGCAGAACCGTGGTCAGGCGCAGCACGCCCCAAAGGACGAACGTGAGTCCCAGCAACAATTCGGTGCGGGATTCCTGTTTCTTGCCTTCATCCCAGAACGCGCGAGCGACGAAGAAGAAAAGCAGTCCTACTCCCAAGCCAAGCGGGGCAGCGAGGCCGCGATAATTGGCGATTGCCCAGACGCCCGCGAGCACTCCGCCAAGAACCACCCAGCGAGCCACGACGTCCTTGTTGGCGTAGAGGCGGGCCGAGCACAAAAAGGCGAGCGCGGCCATGGCCAGCAACCACTCGTTGAGCGCGTTCAGCCAAAGCGCGAGAGCTGTTCCGCGCGCCAGCGCAGGCCCGAGGAAATTCAGCCCGACCAGGAGCCAGCCCCCCGACCAAACGAGCAGGTACTCCTGCCTTTTCTGCCTGTAGATCAGGCCAAAAAGGCCGGCCAGCAGAAGCGCTCCAGTCAACAATACGACGGCGCTCATGGTCGGATACACGAGCAATTCAATTCCCCGCGAGTTTTACGCCCCAGTCGCAGGGTTGAGAATACCAGAAAACCTCAAAGAGACCCTGAACCTGTCCAGGGGGAGTTTCGTGGCGGTCAACCTCCGGCCGATATTTTTGAAGCTCTCGGCGAAGTCGTCCGTTCCGCATCTTGAACTGCTTCAGAAATATAGCGGGCGGTTTTGAAGAGGGTCAACGGTACCGCCGTACCACAGGCTCTGCGCAAGCGGAACCTAATGCCCAGCTTCAGGGAAAGTCGAGTGTCGTATCCCTCGAAGTGGATGGGCTGACATTCGGGGCCACATCACGGCTTTTCCAAAACCTTGTTGTGCTCCGCCAACTTTTCCAAACTAGGGTATGACGATAATTCTACCAAGGTGTGCTCTGGCGGGCGGATTTGGGTTTCCATGGCGCGGACCAGCATCTCCAGAGCAAGTTGCATAGTAAGCGATGTAATCACCGCAGCGGTCAGGGTGCGCCTATCAACTAAAGGTTGTGTGTGGCTTCGAATGCCTATGCCGATAAACGGCAAGCTGAGCCATCTCGCCCGTTGTGCGTTATCCTTGTGATCTTGAAACGCCTTTCTGGCTCCTAGCGCAAGCTCGTGGGTCTGGCCGGCGATCAAGTCAAAGTTTTCCGCACGGGCAACAGCTAAACGCAGCCAAGAACTGACTGCTTGGTAAGCGTTCTCCTCGCTCCACTTGCTCCTCAGTGTCCTGATCTGGACATTATGGGGTTTAGTGCTTTCCATGCCGTCATTACGCCGCTGAGAAACGGAGCTCGTGCTGGGACCCTGAATGTATAAGACGGAGCCACCGTCGGGCAAAAGCGCGGAAATCTGTTTCCCCTGGATTCGCCCGACTTCCGTTTGTCCTTGAGAAACAGCGAAGACAGGAACGCTCGACGTTTTGCGGAGTTCGCCGACATAGTCCACATCAGAGTTGCTGATTACCCACGCAATCCCGGCAGCGACTGCGGTTTGGGCCACGCGGCGCAAACCTGTTCCAGTCACCGGCTCGGCTACAACCGCATCAGGTCGAGATTCCGAGCGTGATTGAACCAGTTCCAGCAATTGTTGGCTCTGAATTATGGCATCGTCATCTGCTTGAAGAACTTGCAGGTCGACTCCTAAGCGGTCCCCAGCCGCTTTCGCGGCAACCGCCTGCGCGTGCTGGTAGCGATTGTCGTTTGGAAGGGAAACGACGATGCGCAGCTTTTTTATGATCGCGCCTCGGCCGAAGTCAATACCGGCAGTATACTTCGCCGGTTAGGATCATCTCTGGAGCCTCCAATATCGAGCCAGCGAACTAGTTAACAGTCGATGCGAGTGGGGCGCTCTCTGTGCAGGCCGTGGCTTTAGCCGTGGCGGGTGTCATCTCCGATTTCTGGAGTCCCCGGTTTCCAGGGGTCCGGTGGACCCACCGGGATCCGCAAACCGGACCGGTAGATCCGGTCTCGGGGACTCTCGGTGAGTCCCATCGGGACTCTGGGACCGGAGCTCCAACCGGAGTCCCACAAACGGACCCAAACCTGCTCGCCTGTGAGCCGCGCACCGTGGCCTCGCCGGTAAGCCGAGCGAAAAGAAGCCGCGGCCTTTGAACTCTATATCTTATGTTTTTAGTACACGTAGTCCGCGCATCTCTTCGGCTCGGCATGCTACCCGAACAATGGCCCGCAGAGTAGTCAGTAACTTCGACTGACAAGGCGGACTCGCCGGGAGTCGGCAAGAAATACCGTCGCTTCCGCGGACCGGTGCTGCCACTCATTTCCAGTCGCGCAGCAGTTCTACATAAGTACCCATTTGACACCTGTGTACTCCCATGCTAACGTGCCGCGTGAATCGCCGCCAAAAAATCAAATCCTCCAGTTTTCTAACCCCCAGTATCCATTCCCTGATCTCTAAGACTCTCACCCTCAGAAACCCTTTAGAATCAAATTCTTGCCCGACCCCACCGGAGAACTCCCATGGAATCACATTCTTACAAGAAACATAGAGGGGTCCCTTGAACCCCTTCCGCCATCTCCCGCCGCTTGAACCCCTTCCGCCCGAGCGAGGCCGAGGGGAGCCTGCCTCCCAAACCTGCCGGCACCTCAACGCCCGAGGCTACCGCTGCCTCGTCAACCTCTTCCTCGGCAACCTCCTCGAGCAGCTCGCCCGCAAACGCATCCGCCGCCGCGACGCTGTCGCTCTCGCCTACATTTGCCAGTTGCTTCTCAACAGTCTCGCCGCCCTCAATCGAGAGCAATCGCCAGCGAGCGACGAGTCGGACTCTCCTTCGTTCGTGATCACCAACGACATCCCAAGACCTCAACGGGAACTCCCTGCCGTCCCCGCCGAACCCCAGTGACCTGTCAACTTTCAACTGTCAACTGTCAACGATCGTCCCCCACGGGAGGATCGAAAATGATTCGCGACGTTATGGGGCGCGGCTCGATTTCGGCTCGTCCTTCCGATAAGATGGGTGCTTTTGTGAGTCAGAAAAAGGCGGCGCTGCGTAGATGAGTTCTTCGGACCAGCCTCGAGTGCGCTTTGCGCCTTCTCCGACGGGTTATCTCCACGTCGGAGGCGCTCGCACAGCCCTTTTCAACTGGCTTTTCGCCAAACATGAGGGTGGCACGCTTCTCCTGCGGATCGAGGACACCGATGTCGAGCGGAACAAGCCTGAGCTCGTGCAAGGGATTCTGGACGGGTTGAACTGGCTTGGAATCGGTTGGGATGAAGGTCCGTACTTTCAATCGCAGCGCCTGGAGATGTACCGCGCGGCGGCAGAGCGGCTGCTCGCCAGCGGGGCCGGGTTCGCCTGCTACTGCCGGCCCGCGCAGTATGCCGGCGCCGATGCGGTTCCGGAGAATGTAGACGAGGGAGACGCCGAAGACAAAACGGCGGAGCGCCGAAGTGCCTGCCCCTGCCGGGACTTGACTTCCGAAGAGCGCGCGGAGAAAGAGCGGCAGGGCCTGCCGCGCGCCATTCGTTTCAAAGCGCCGCGCGCGGGCGTGACGCGATTCGAGGACGTCGTTTTCGGCGCGCGGGAAGTTCAGAATGAGGAGATCGAAGATTTCGTTCTGCTGCGCTCGACTGGCCTGCCGACTTACCAGCTCAGCGTCGTCGTTGACGACATCGACATGCGCATCACTCATATCATTCGCGGCGTCGATCACCTCTCGAACACGCCGAAACAGGCGCTGATTTATCAGGCGCTCGGCGCGACTCCGCCGGTTTTCGCGCACGTCCCGCTGATTCTGGGGCCCGACCGGACGCGGCTTTCAAAGCGACATGGCGCGACAAGCGTCGGTTCCTATGCCGAGGAGGGATTTTTGCCCGAGGCGTTCCGCAATTTCCTCGCGCTGCTGGGCTGGTCGCCCGGCGATGACTCCGAGTATATGCGCACGCCGGAGCTTATCGACCGCTTCGCCCTTTCGGGCGTCAGCCGCACGAACGCAGTTTTCGACCGCGCCAAGCTCGAATGGTTCAACACACAATACTTGCAGAAGCCGCCGGTCGAAGATTTGCTGCCCTGTGTCGAGGTGGAATTGAAGCGCGCGGGAATCTGGCGGGAGGAGTGGGCGGGGAGCCAGCGAGAGTGGTTTGCGCGGACGGTCGATCTGATCCGGCCGCGCACGCGGCTCTTGCGCGATTTTTCAACGTGGGCGCGCGCGTTCTTTTCGGACGATTTCGATTACGATGCCGAGGCTCGCGCGAAATTCTGGAAGGATGAACGGGTGCCGGCGCTGCTCGGAAAGTTGGCTGACACGCTCGCTGCCTTGCCCGTATGGAATCACGACGCGTGCGACCACGCCCTGCGATCCCTTGCGGAGGCCGAGGGAGTAAAGGCTGGCCTGCTGATCAACGCCACGCGCGTTGCGATTGTTGGCCGCGCGGTGGCGCCGCCGCTCTTCGAAACGATGGTCGCCCTTGGCAAGGAGCGCGTCATCGAACGCCTCCGGCGCGCGGTGCCGGCGGTTTCCGTCCGGTAGGAAAACCCACCAGCGAAAATCCGCTTGTGTCGCCCGCCTTGGGACCCGCGCTGTGACGGCGATTTGCGGGATCTAGTTCAGTGGCTTGGCGCCAGAGGTGGTGAAAATTTCGGGATGAATGGGGCGGGCTTTGGCGTCTGCGGCGGCGACTTCGAGTTTTACGACGACGGGGACCTTCACCGGCGGCAGGCACGCTGTGTCATTGCAAGGCTGATACCGCAGAGTCAGAGGGATCGTCTGCGAGCCGAGAGGCGCGTCGGCTGCGGCTTCGAACTTCATGCGGAACATAGCGCTTCCGGAATACACAGAGAGCGGCTTGTCCGGCGAAAAAGCGAATTTCAGAAGCTGGCCTGCCGGATACACGGTCTCGATTTCGCGAAAGCCGGCGGGGAGCTGCGCCGTCAGCGTCGTGGGAATGAGGAATTCGTCCAGCGGCTTGTTTGAGTTGATGTGGAAGCCGCGCGCAATTTCGGCGACCACCGCGACGGAAAACGTGCGAGCACGTGGAACCGGCTCGAGTGAAACGTATGCCTGCGGCTTCACCACGGAAGCTGCGGTCGAAGTGGCGGATTGGCTCGCAGCGAGCCGGCCCGCGAGGCCACTTCGCGGAGTTGCGCGCAGGATAAAGCTGGTTGGAAAAAGAATCACAGCCGCGAAGATGGCGAGATCGAATTTGCGCATGGCGGCTAGACGCTCACCGGGGAACCCACCTGCTGGGTGAGGATGCGGCTCATGACCTGGTTCAGCGTCTCAGCCGTTTTTTCCTGCACGAAGGCTTGCGCCTGGTCCGACCAGCCGAGCTTGAAGCTGGTGGCGAGAGCGGAAATCCAAATCTGGCGGACCGGGGAATTCGGGCTGATGACGAAGCGGGTTTCGTCTTCGTCGTCAAATTCGATTTCAAGTTTGCCGCTGCCGCCTTCTACTTCGAAACCGTGTTCGTCGCCCAACTCGAGGAGGCGCTTCCGCAGGCTTTCGAATGCCGTGTCACACTTTTTCTGGAAATCGTGTTCATCCATCATGACGGAAGCAGATTACCGCAGCGGTGTCGAAGGGCGCAACCCAGCCGGTTGTTTCGCCAGCGCGCCTCACAGGAGACCCTGGATTTGCTTGTCCATCTCGCCCTCGTTCACAATGCCGATCACGCGCTTTACGACTTTGCCGTCGCGTGAAATCACCCAGGTGGTGGGGAATCCGATGAGCCCGCCGAATTTGCCGGCGATGTCGTCATTGCCGAGGACGATCGGATAGTTCATGGACATCTTCTTGCCGTCCACGTCAAACTGCTGCTTCTGAACGAAAGGCTCGACCACACTTTTCCCTTCGTCGTCCATGGCCACGCCGAGAACGGTGAAACCGCGAGAGGCATATTTTTCCTGGTAGCCGATCATCCAGGGAATCTCGATCTTGCACGGCTCGCACCACGTCGCCCAGAAATTCACGAGAACGACTTTGCCTTTGAAACTGTCAAGCGGGACGCTGTTACCTTGAAGATCCTTGAAGCTGACGTTCGGCTCATTCACGGGAGCCGCGTTGCTCGAGGTCTCCGCCGCGGCGGCCTTCCCGCCCTTGCGCGAATTACAACCGGGAAGACCCGCGGTGGCAAGGACCAAGGCGAGACCGAACCAAAAAAGGAGATGAATCCTTTTCATTCCAAAGCTCCGATCACTTCGAAAAACGATTCAGGAATGTCAGTTTACCCGAAAGCCAGGTCAGCTTGTTTACGAAAACCAGGCCGCCGACGGCAAGAAGTAGAACGCCGCTGAACACTTCGACGGCGTGCACATGCCGGCGAAATTTCTGGTAAAAGCGCAAGAATTGCCCGATGCCGAGGGCGGTCAAAAGGAACGGAATCGCCAGCCCGGCCGAGTAAAAAGCGAGCAGGAGAACGCCCTGGGCGATTGTTTCGCGCGTCGCGGCGACGGCCAGAACGCCGGCGAGAATCGGGCCGATGCACGGCGTCCATCCAAACGCGAAGGCGAATCCCATCAGGAATCCGCTCACCACTCCGGGCTTGCCGCCCATGTTGCGAAAATGGATGTCGCGGTTGAGCCAGCGCGACAGTACCGGTCCGAGAAGAAAAATGATCGCGGCTGCGAAAAGTTGCGCGGACTTCAGGAGCGGCCCCGCGGCCCCCGGCCGGAGCTGCAAGAGGAAACCGGCAACGAGGAGAACGGCACCGGTCAAAATTCCGGCGCGGACGGAAATCTTCACGAGCCATCCGACGAGATGCAGTCCGAACATCACGATCAGGGCTCCCGCAACCGGCGCGAGCAGGCTGCGATTGCGGACCAGGAACGAGCCCACCGCGCTGGCCGAAGCCCCGAACGTCACGAAGACGATCGAGAAGCCGATGACAAAAGCGAGCGCCGATCCGAACAACCCGCCGCGGGAACCCTCGCCCTCTTTGAGTTGCTCGACGCCAATTCCGGAAAGCATGGAGATGTAGCCGGGCACGAGCGGCAAGACACACGGCGAGAGAAACGAAACCAGGCCCGCGACAAATGCGGCGAAAATGGATACATCGACCATCAGACTCAGTACGCCTCAAACCCGGAGATTGGATGTCCCATGGCGCCTGCCAGGTTCTGAGAGACGAATTTTCCCATATTGATAGGACTCGATCTGGGCTTTTTTGTCACCAGGTCGTTTCCGCGGTGGTTGGTGAAAGCCCGCACCTTGCTGTTTCGAGGATACTTATCGGCCTCGCTGATTCCTTACGCCCGGGAGCATTTCCAGCAACCCGGCCGTGTGATATGCAACGAGGCCGCCTCACGCATTCTCGCTTGGGTGGCGGGTATGCCAATCGGTCGCTCGCTCATACGCATGAGCGATTTGAAGCAAGCGAGATTCATCCCACTTGCGGCCGATGAGTTGCAAACCGATGGGGAGACCCGCTTTCGTAAAGCCGCAGGGCAAAGAAATTGCGGGATGGCCGGTGAAATTTGCGGGTCGATTCAGGCGGATCAGAGCGGAGCGAACTGTTTCCTCCTTGCCGCCGATCGTCACCATCGTCTCGCCGAGCCGCGGCGCGCTGATCGCGGCGGTTGGAGCGAGAAGCGCATCGACTTTCTGCAAAGCAAGATCGAACTCTCGCGTCGTCCGCTCGCGCAGATCGAGGGCTGCGAGGTAGTCAACCGCGCGCACGCTGCCCCCCTGCTCGAGGCGCTTTCTTACGTCTTCGCCATACTCCGAAGCGCGTGCGGGAAAAAATCCCTGGCTTTCATGGAAGTGACGCGCCTCGGCCAGGGCGATGTTGGTGCTGGGCTCGACGGAATCTGCGAGATGGGGCAAGTCGATTTCTTCAATCTTTGCGCCCAAGCGCTGAAAAATCTTCGCAGCCGCTTCCACGGCGCTGCGAATCTCGCTCTCAACTTGTTCGAAGAAGAAATCGCGCGGCCAACCCAGCCTGATGCCGCGCGTTTTCCCTCGCAGTGCCTTCGAGTAATCCGGCACGGGCTTGCGCAGCGTGAAAGAATCGCGCGGATCATATCCGGCAATCGCTCGAAACACGATCGCGGCGTCTGCAACTGTGCGTGCGAGGGGGCCTGCATGATCGAGGCTGCGCGCGAGGGGCACGATGCCAAAGCAGCTCACCCGTCCAAAGGTCGGCTTCAGTCCAACGGTTCCGCACAGCGCCGAAGGAATGCGGATCGAACCGCCGGTGTCCGACCCGATCGAAGCAAAGCCGATTCCGGCAGCGAGTGCCGCAGCCGAACCGCCGCTTGAGCCGCCCGGAACCCGTCCAAGGTCCCAGGGATTGCGAGCCGGGCCGAAATGCGGATTCTCAGTGGTGGCGCCATAGGCGAACTCGTGGAGGTTTGTCTTGCCGATCAGGATGGCGCCGGCTTGGGCGAGGCGCTGGGCGACCGTTGCATCGTCGGCCGAATCCGGAGGCGAGAAGAATTTCGATCCAACCGTGGTGCGAATTCCACGAGTGATGATGTTGTCTTTGAGCGTGATCGGAATGCCGTGCAGCGGTCCTCGACAGCGCCCGCGCGCGATTTCCTTCTCCGCTCGGCGAGCTTGTTCGCGGGCACGGCCGGCAACGATCGTGATGAACGCGTTGAGCTGGGGATTCAAGACTTCAGCGCGCGCGAGAGCCGCCTCGACGAGCTCGACCGGTGACATTTTCTTCTTTCGGAGAAGTGGAGCGACGTCCTCGATCGAGAGGAATGCGGAATCAGAGGGATGCGAAGAAGCCAAGTCAGGCGCTCTCAAAAGATTTTGTCCTGGCGGCGCAGGTTGCCGGCGGAGCCCAGATTGGCGATACGAAACACGAGGCTGTAGCGGTTTTCCGCTCGCACCGTACCGAGGGAAAGGCGGCGGTATTCGAGTCCGATTCCGCAGCAGGAACCGTTGTACCCCAACTGGATGACTTGGTCTTGGAACACTTTCTGCGCGAGATCGTAGCTAAAACCCACCTCCGTGTTCCATCCGGGGCGGTTCAAGTCGCCGTAGCCAACCAGCGCGCGCACTTGATCGGAGCGGTGGTGGAAAACGGAAGCGGGCTGCGCCGGCGGCAGGTTGATGGTCGAGAAATAGGCCAGGGTGACGAACGATTCCCGGTAGGGCTTGATTTTCCCGAGGGCGCCGAGCGCGGTCACCTCATTGCGGATGGGATCGTAATCGACGCGCAATTGCGCGTCGTAGCGCCCGCCCGGAGTCACCCGCAAATCGCTCACGATGGGCGAGAAATGGCGCGGCTGGTCCGCAAACGCAAAAGGCGTGAGGGAATCGAGTGCCTGAAAGACGTTGCGCACGCCGGGGACGATAGCCCCGCCGAACGTGGGATCGAAGAAATATTTCTGGGTGATGCTCCAGCTTGCCAGTTGATCGGCGCCCCCATCGCCGTTCTTGCGGAAGAGCCGCTGGGTGATGCCGTACTGGATTTCATTCGTGTCGGCGAGCGTTTCATCCTCATCGAAGCGAAGGATGCGCGCGAAATCGTCGACGCCGTTCACGTAGCGATAGACAAAGTCCGGCTCGATCGAATGCTTCCATTTCGCGTCCCCCCGGTCCCAAACGCGATCGAATGCGGGCGGCCTGAGATCAATGCTGAGCTCCTCGGTGGTGCGCGTGAAGGGGATGTCGACCGATGCTCCGTTCTGAAGCTGAGCGCCATAGCGGGTCGAACGAAGCGTGAAACTCGGCGTGACGCCCACCCACGGCCCCCAGCGCAGCGGCAGGGTGACCGTCGGCGCGACCTCGAGGCGCTCGACGAACGAATCGGTTTGAAACGAAGGGGTGACCGTATCGCCGCGATGCACACCATCCGCGAAGGAATCGAAGGAAAAATAGATCGGCAAATTGCGGAAAGGCGCCTGGTCCACGGAGGCAAAGCGCGCCTCGGGAGCAGTCCGCAGTGTGATCGAAGTCCCGGACGTAACGTTCAGGAAATCTTTGTAGCTGAGAGCGGCAAAGTCCGCGCTGAAACCGCGAAAATTATTGGTGAGGAACGCCGTGTTGCGGACCTCGGAATTGACGGCCTGTGCGAACGTCTCGGCGAAGGCGAGCCGAAATGTGAGTGAGGTCAACTGATTCAGATCGGCGACGACGCGCCAGCCTTGCGGCAGAAGCGCGTCGAAATCGAAATGGGCTTCGTGGCCGCCCTGCTTGAGCGGTGGCCCGTTTTCCTGCTGCAGGCCGCGGTCGATGACGCCGAAATAGCTGGCATCGAGCTTCGCGTTTTCCCACGGGCGCATGCGCAGGTCCGCGTTCTGCGTCCAGCCGCGCTTGCTCAGATAGCTGGCGCCCACGGTCGCATCCATCCAGTCCGTCGGCGCCCAGTAGTAGGCATCGCCGAAGAAGTAGCCTTTGCGCGAGCTGTTACCGACATCGGGAATCAGGAATCCCGATTGGCGCTGGCGGCTCGCGGGAAAGGTGGCAAAGGGAAGGTAGATGACGGGAACAGAGAGTATTCTGAAATTCCCGTTTTCGAGGTGGACGGAGCGCTGCAAATGAACCGTCGCTTCGGGGGCATAAAATTTCCAAGTCGGGCGGTCTGGACGGCAAACGGTCACCCAGGCTTTGTGAATCTTGTAGGTCTGCTCGTCGACGCGCTCGGCTTCAACCGCTTCAAAATATAACGGATTGGGACTGATCAGGAGTGTGGGCGCCGGGCGGCGCTGGATCGCAAACGTCGCGCGGACACGGCGAAAAGTGCCGTGACCGCTGCGGAGATCGTAAGTGGCTTGGTCCGCCTCGACATGCTGGGTGAGGTAATCGAGCTGGACATGGCCGCGCGCCACTGCCACGTGCGTCTCTTCGTTATACTCGATGTGGTCGGCGCGCAGGCGCACGTTTTGATACTGGATGTCGACGTTGCCGTCGGCGTAGAAAATCTTCCCCACCTGGCGCTGCTGATCCGCCGTGAGCGTGGCCACGCCTTTTCCAGTCGTGACGTTGCTCTGCGGCGGCGCGATTTTCCCCGGCGCCTGAGCAGCTTGGCAGTTCACGATAAAAACAAAGAAAGCGGCGATTGGGATGGTTGTTCGTCGAAAGCAAGCAAGCGGCATCGCCTCGTTCATCGTGGAAAAAGAAGTTTGAGCCTAACACGCGGCGCAGAAGCGTGGCAACGCGACGGCAGCTTTCAGTTTGAGGTCGAAATGTCGTTGGTGTATCGTTGGCTTATGGGGTTCGATTCGATAATACGGCTCCGCAGAACGGTGGGTAGCACCAGCCGTGCGGCGGAGTCTTATAAGCTCCGATAAACGCCAGATTAGCGTGCCGGGAGGGGGCAGCACCCTCACCCACCACCACATTCCGCTCCGCTCGAATGTCTACGCAGAGATTCGATGAGCCGAGCGAGGAAGAGCGAAGAGGGCATCCCGAACCGAGATTCGCTCGGAAAGTTTCTTCCGGAGTCAAGACTATGACGGAACCAAGCAAAGAAGAGTTGATGGCTCGCATTGCTGAACTCGAAAAGCGGGTTGGAAGGAAGAGCGGCGAACTCGAGTTCAGGGTAGGCGAGAAGGGCGGCGTCAGCGTGTATGGGCTCGGGCGGTTCCCGGTGACCCTGTACTACGAGCAGTGGGTCCGCCTGCTCGACTCCGCCGATGGGCTCCGCTCGTTCCTCGAACAAAACAAGAGCAAGCTGAAGCTCAAGAGCAAAGACTGAGGCCGTCGCACGGGTTAACCACCTCCGGGCTGAGAGCCGCGCCTGGTCCCGGTGACTCCAACCTACCTCATAATGCGAAAAGTAGATCCCTCGCTCCGCCCGGGATGAGAGAGAGAGTACTTTTTCCGGAAACTGCTAAGCCGCGCCCTGGCGGAAACCATTTATGAGATGGCTTGTCCAAACGTGACTCGCCAAAGTGGGTTGCGGTTCTTCGCCTCGCTCCGAAAGACGCTGAGGTGAGTATCGCGCGGGGCTGCAGGACTTCTGCATTCGTTGGCGCTTACGCGACGGGACGAACCCACAGCGGGCGCCCGGATCGGGCTGTGGTAATATGTGCGGGTTCTCTTCGAGTTCTCGAGGGGGAACGTCCGCAGCGCAAAACGGACCGTGATTCAAATTTGTTCGCAGTGTGGCGCCCTCCTCTATGAGGACGGCGAGGCGTGCTCGTTTTGCGACACGCCGCTCGGCGTACCGAAGGACGCCGCAGTAGCAGTGGGCATCCGCGCCAATTCGCCCGAACCGGAATGGCGCAAAGAAGTGGCGAGACGTCTCGAAGCCTATCGCGTTCGGCATCACCGCTACGATGATGACGATTCTCAGAGCGCCCTTCCGTTCGTTCAAGAAATCGATGAGGACGAAGAGATTCCGCTAGCCCCCTCGCGTGCCGCGGCGCATTCGCAACAGCCCGAACGCGTCGAAATCTCGCTGATTCAGCCGGAGCTGGATTTTGCGGCGACGCGCGATTACCGCTCGCATCCCCAGAACGCGCTCGTGCCCGTTGCCTCGATCGAAGCGCGGCGCTGGGCAGGGATTCTGGATGCGATATTCCTGGGTTTGGCATATGCGGGCTTTCTGGCGCTCTTCCGTTCGCTCGGCGGGCAGATGCTGCTCGATAAAGTGGACGCAGCCGTGTATGCCACGACCTTCTTCCTGTTGTATATCCAGTATTTCGCGCTGTTCACGACGTTTGCAGGGGCGACGCCGGGAATGCAGCTTCGCGGCTTATACGTGGTGCGGCTCGACGGTCATTTGCCCGACACGAGCCAGCTTCTGTGGCGAAGTTTCGGGTACTTCCTCTCGGGCGGAACGGTTCTGCTCGGTTTCCTGTGGTCGCTGTGGGACGAGGATCATTTCACGTGGCATGACCGGATTTCACAGACGTATGTGACGTCGGCGACGCCACTGAGTGATTCCGAGTCGGTGGCGATAACGTCAGGGCAGCAAACTTTGTCGCACCGGTAGCATCTGATTGTACGGGGTCGCATCGGCTTCTCGTTGCAACGAAAGTTGCGTGCTGACGTCTAATCTGTAAGGCCATGGCACAACGATTCTTGAATCAGAAGCTGGGCAAGCGCATGAGCCGGAAGACCGGCCTGCAGAAGGCCAAGATTGCGACCCAGCCGGCGAGGCCGCGCGCGAAGTCCGGGTTTGCCGGCCGGAACGTCCCGGAGCGCAAAGCCCCCTGATTCGGATGCTCAGGATGTTATAATCAGGACTTCGGCGGACGGGTAACCGCTAGAGAGAACTCGCCTTTTTACAGGGCGCCGCGGGAAATGCGACGTCCGGAAGTGATTGCAGAGTTCCAGGCATCACGCACGGGAAAAGGAAAACTAATGAATCGCCTGGCGAGGAAAATTGCGCTGTCGTTGTCGGTGGTGGTGATCGGGTACGTGGGGATGGGGTTTGTCCTCGGGAAATCGAATGACGACAAAACGTATCGCGCGCTCACCGTTTATAGCGAAGTCCTACAGCACATCCAGCGCGACTACGTTGACGACCCCGACATGCACCAGGTAACCACCGGCGCCCTCCACGGCCTGCTCGATTCGCTCGACCCGCAGTCCAGCTATCTGAGCCCCCTCGAATTCAACGACTACAAGCAGAAGACCGAGATGAAGGCCAAGGGAGAGGCGGGACTGGCGCTTTCCAAGCGCTTCGGGTACGTCGCTGTCGTTTCCGTTCTGCCGGACGGTCCGGCGCAGAAGGCCGGGCTCCGCAACGGCGACATCCTGGAATCAATCGCGGGGTTCACGACCAGCCAGATGTCCATCGGTCAGGCGCAAGCGCTGCTCACCGGCGAGCCCGGCACGATGGTGAAAGCTTCGGTGATTCGCCGCGGGCGAACGGAGCCGCACGAGGTTTCGCTGACGGTGGCGAAACTGGCGCCGCCGAAACTGCTGGATGATCGCGTGAAAGAAGACATCGCTTACCTGCGCGTGCAGGCGTTTGACTCCGGGACGACCAAGCAGATTCGCGACAAGCTGGCGCAATTCGAGCGTCAGGGCGCGCACAAGCTGATACTCGACCTGCGCGATTGCGCGCTGGGAGATATGGGCGAGGGTATTTCCACGGCGCAGCTTTTCCTTACTTCCGGCACGGTCACAACTCTGAAAGGCCAGACCGTCTCGGCCGATACGGTGTCCGCCGATCCGTCCAAAGTTGCCTGGAAGCAGCCGCTGAGCGTGCTGATCTCGAACGGCACCGCCGGGCCGGCTGAGATCGTGGCCGCAGCCATCGGTGTGAACCATCGCGGCGAAACCGTGGGCGGGCGCACGTTTGGCACCGCGTCCACCCAACGTCTGATTCAGCTCGATGATGGCTCGGCATTGATTTTGACCGTTGCCAACTACCACACGCCCGACGGCAAATCGATCCCTGCCGAGGGTGTCGCACCGACGGTGGAACTGACCCCTGCGGGCGATGAGCTCGCCTCTTTGAATGACGAAGAGCAAAACATTACCCCACCTTCGGGCCATGTGGCTTCGCCGGACGATCCCTTCGTGAAGAAGGCGATCGAAATCCTCGAAGGCGCAACGCCCGCGCGTAAAGCTGCCTGACGAATCGTGAATTCGACGCGGCCGGCACGGGCTCCTGTGCCGGTGCCTGCCGCCTTACTACGACCCATTCGCAAAAAGCCGGTCGGTGTGATGACGAGCGGAAGAAGCCAAGCATCGAGGGGTGAGATCCCTTCGGTGGCCGCGGCAACCTCAGGGCAAGCTCTTCGCTGCGCTCAGGATGACAACGTGCCCGCGCGCAGGCTCGGGTTTGTGCTGGTGTCGTGGGCTGTGCTCGCTTTCATGTTTGCAGGCGGGTGCGGCAAGAAAGCGCCAGACACAAAAGAGCTCCGTGCGATCACCCATGAGCTGGTCACTGCGGCCCAGAAGGTAGCCGGGCGTAAATCGGAGATCGCGATTCGCCCCGAGATGGGGCCGACCGAAGGCGGGCAGCGTAGCCATCTCGTCGCCGACAACATTTACATCACGCTCGCCGATTCGGCGCAGAAAACAGCGCTCGACCAAGCGCTCGAAGACGTTGCGCGGCGCTATCACCTCGCGCGTACCGGCAACTCATCGGCGGGAGGCGTTCTGCGATTTGATTACGAGCTGGAAGGCCGGCGGACGCACACCATTCACATCGTGACGCCGGTGGCGGCTCGGACAGCTCAGCCGCAAACACCAACATCGTCAGGCAGCAGCGCGCGACTCGCGATCATCATTGACGATCTCGGTTATGACGGCAGTGCCGTGGATGCGGTGCTCGCTCTTCCGGTGCCGCTGACGGTGGCGGTGCTGCCTCACCACCCGCGCTCTTCCGAGATCGCCGAAGAGGCTCACCGGCGCGGTGACCAGGTGATTCTTCATCTCCCGATGCAGTCGGCGAGCGACGGGGAAGAGAACGGCGCGGCCGCAGAATCCGTCGAGTTGCGCGTGGGAATGACGCCGCAAGAAGTCGAGCAAGCCTTGGACGGGATGCTCGAAAGTGTGCCGCATGCGGCCGGCGCTAACAATCATCAGGGTTCACGCGCCACGGCCGATCCTGGCCTCATGGATGCAGTGATGCGCGCGCTGGCACGACGCGGAATGTTCTTCATCGACAGCCGAACCACGGTGCAAACCGTGGCTTACGACACCGCCGAGCGGGATGGCGTGCGCGCCGCATTCCGGAAGGTATTTCTCGATGACACGCCCAAGCGCGAAGCTATTTTGCGGCAGCTGGAACTGGCGGCCCGCGACGCCAAGCGATTGGGCTGGGCGATCGCCATCGGGCATCCGCATCCCGCCACGATCGCGGCCCTCGGTGAGGGACTTCCTCGCCTGGAAGCCAGCGGGATTCGCCTCGTCTTTGCCTCCGACCTGGCGCACTAGATCGGGCGCCTGCGCTACTCGGTAAACCAAGCAAGCCGCTCTTTTTTACAAGAGCATTCGCGCCAGTGGGCAAAATAAGGCTGCGCTCTCTTGGCTGCCTCCGTCCAACCTGGCATCGCAAAGGGCGCGTCGGCGGGGCCTTCAAAAGGGGAAAAATCTCATAGGGAGACTACCACCCCGAGAGGCCCCGCCGTTCCGAGCTCAGAACCGAAAAGCAGATCCCTCGCTCCGCTCGGGTCCGGTTTCAGGACTCCGATCGAGTCCACCGGACTCCAGAAATCGGAGATGACAGAGAAAGTACCTTTCCGCAACTGTGAAGCCGTGCCCTGACGGAAACCATTTATGAGATGGCTGATGGCTTCCAGACTGCCGAGACCTTCCAGCATCCTGTTAGAAGCTATTTTCTCCGACAAAATGATCCCAGTCGAGGCGCGAAGAAACTTCATACGCGCGCCAGTTCTGGATCTTGCTTTCTCGGATCCGGATCACCACCACTCCATGCGCTTGATATTTTCCGTATCGGAACGTGTACTCGCCAAAGCCGATTTGGGTCTGCTCATCGAAGACCAGATGATGCCAGCCCATGAATATCGGAGCGCCGCGGCCCTTTGGGCCGCCGAAAAATTGGTAGAGCGCGGGGTTCCCTTTATGCATTTGGGGGCTCGGAGGAGAGCTGTAGATGGCATCCTCGGTGAAACAATCCGCAGCTTTGCGAGCGTTGCCTTCATTCCAACGGGCCGCCACGGTCTGCATCAGCTCGGCGAAATCACGCGAGGTGAATTGCCCGCCTGGCCTCTTACTGTCGCTCGAGGAGGTCGCGGCGAGTGCGAACACCGCGACTGCCGAAAGGGAAACTTTGCAGAGTCTTTCCAGCATCATTACAGGCTCCTTGCAGCGAGGAATGAGCTACGCAAGAATTTGTGCGACCAGCTCGGTGACGTGCTCGGCGATGGCGGGCGCGGACGTCAATCCGGGTGAATCGATGCCGATGAGTTGGACGACCCGCGGGAATTGCGGGTCGCGCTCGATGATGAAGTCCTCGAGGCCTTTGCGATCCGGCGGAGTCAGCTTCGCGCGAATGCCGGAATAGGCAGGAACGAGATCGGCCGGCTCGATTTCAGGCAGGAGCGGCTTCGCGCCCCGCGCGAAATCTTCGACCGGCTCGCGGTCGCGCTCGTAATCGTTCTTGTCTTCGATATAGCGCGCGGTGGGGCCGATCAGAACACCGCCCCAGATCGTTTTCGTGAGATGCATGCCGAGGCTGAGTCCGCCGCGATGCGGCAGCGGATACACCAGCCCGCACACCCAATCTTGCCTGGCGCGCACTAATTCGCAATATTCGCCGCGGACTGGATAGATGCGATGCTCGGCCATTTTCGAGCCGAGAATCCTTGCGATTTCGTCGGCAAAGAGTCCCGCGCTATTTATGAGGCACCGCGTTTCAATTTCACCGGCCGCGCTCGCCACCCTGATTCCGTCGGGCACAGGCTCGAGACGCTCCACCTGCGCATGAGTGACGATGTTTGCGCCCTGATCCATCGCCAGGCGCGCGTAGGCTTTCACGAGGTCTTCACTCACGACGATTCCGGTGGAGGGGACCTCGATAGCTTGAAACCCTTCCACGTGCGGCTCGCGCGCGCGGATGGCATTGCGGTCTACAATTCGCAAACCTTCCACACCATTGGCACGGCCATTCTCGACCAGTGCTGCAAGCTCTTTCGCTTCTTCCGCCGATGTGGCCACAACGAGTTTGCCGGTGTTGCGATGAGGGACGCTGTGAGCGGCGCAGAATTCGTAGGTCAGGCGGTTGCCGCGGACACAGTGGCGGGCCTTGAGCGAACCCGGAGGATAGTAGATGCCGGAATGGATCACACCGCTGTTGCGCGAGCTCGTGGCCATTCCGATCTTGGGGAGGGCTTCCAGCACGAACACGTCATTCCAGCGGGCGGACACAGCACGAGCAATCGCGCAACCCACGACGCCGCCGCCGACGATGACAATGTTGGCTCGATCCATCTCAGAGCAGGAAAATACAACGAATGTCGGACGGTGTCATCCGCAAGCCAACCTGGCGGTTACGAAAGCCTCAGCTTGATGGGCGTCCGCCATGCCATCCTTTGAGAGCCTAGGTCGACCCTCAATTCGTTCGTTACGCAATTTCCATCTCTCCGCTATTCGTGCTCATGGCGACATCTTCAGTTGAGATCCTTCGGCCTGCGGCCTCAGGATGACAACCGTGCAGCGTGCCCATTTTCCAGGGCTGACCTGGATCAGAGGAGTACCGCGACGTGTTCCGGTTCCTTGGTGGTGGAAAGGATCAAGAATCGCCGGCCTCATCGTACAGCGGCGTGCACGGAACCAGCTGTGCCTGCACGCCGTCGTGCACCGCGTATTGACGCGGATGGCCGTTCAGCGTTTTCGCCCAGAGCGAGGCGGAGCCGTGCTGGCCATCCTTATTCAGCGCATAGAAAAGCAAATGGAATGTCTTCAAGCGCGACTTGAATGGCTCGTAGTTGCGCACGACGCGGTGCAGCGCCTCGAGGCACGCGTTCGTGGGCGATTTGCCCTGGCGCATCAACTCGATAATCGTATGCCCGCCCGAAATTTTGATGTTCTCTTCGCCGCGCCCGGTCGAGCCGGCCGCTCCGACGTCGTTATCGACGTAAAGCCCCGCACCGATGATCGGTGAATCGCCCACGCGCCCGGCGATTTTCCAGGCCAGGCCGGAGGTGGTCGTTGTACCCGAAATATCGCCCTTTTCGTTCACGGCGAGGCAATTGATCGTGCCCGTAGGCGGATACAGGACGACTTGTTCGATGTGCTCACGCCATGCCATTCTTTCCGGCGTGTCGAGAAGAAGCGAAATCTTCTCTTTCCACTCGGGGCTGTCGAGACCGGGCCGCCAGTTCTGGGTAGTTGAAGCTTTCCATGCCAGCCAAGCGAGACGCGAATGATCGGTGAGCAGGTTCATGGGCTGAAATCCCTCGTCAATCGCAAATCGCAGGGCGCCTGCCCCGACCAGAAAGAGGTGATTCGTCTTTTCCATCACCGCTTTCGCAACCAGCGATGGGTTCTTGATCTTTTGCAGCGACCCGACGGCTCCGGCGCGGCGGGTGGGACCATGCATCACGCTCGCGTCCAGCTCGACTTCGCCATCCTCATTCGGCAGACCGCCGTAGCCGACCGAATCGTCGTTCGGATCGTCCTCGGCCTTGGTGGCAACCGCGAGTACCGCGTCGAGAGTGTCGCCGCCGGATTTCAACAGACCCATTCCGTCGTCCAGATGATGCAGGCCGTTCGCCGAGGAAATAATCAGAGGCCTGGCGCCTGCTGCGGGCGCCGGTGGTGCAGGAACAGGTTTTGATATCGTGCCCGCTGCATTCGACCCGCTAGGCAGCGATGCTCCAAGGAGCTTGCTCGCGCGGGCTGCGATTCCTCCCACGAGCGTCGTCTGGAAAAACCTCCGGCGCGTCCAGTTGTCCATTGCGATTTCTCCTGGAGAATGATTCCCGGTCGCGCAGCATAGTCCGGCACGACCCCGACCGCAAGGGCGCAGTTAAAGCCAGTTTGTGGCCGAGAGACGTAGGCCACTCTTGTATTGGCATTACACCCCGGCGCGACCGGGATCAAGCACGAGGTACTTGAGATAACAGCTTATCTAACGCGAACGGAATGAAAAATCGGGATCGAAGTCCAGACAAAAATGTTCTCCCAGCCGGGACCCGGGCACACTCAAACCTTAACTTGGCTACAGAGCCGAGTTCGCGATTCAACCAGCAAGCGGGTCGCAGTTGTGATGCTCAGTGTCCCGATACGGCGGCTGCCGCTTTCGCCTCAGCCGCCAGCGTGTAGACCACAACCGCTTTTTTCCCGCCTTTGGAGGCCGTGACGTGAATCGAATTCAGGTTCACGCCCTTAGCTGCGAGCTTGTCCAAATATTGCGCCAGCGCACCGGGCGTGTTTGGCACTTCGTATTCCTCTGCCTGAGTCTCTTGATACGCGATCCTGGCTCCGTCGAGAGCCTTCTTTGCTCGCGCAGCGTTTTCGACGACGAGTTGAACCGTGCCGCCCGTTCCCTGGGCTGTTCCCAAGAGGGCTAGAATATTTACCTTCGCGTTCCCAAGTGTTCTTGCGATTTTGGCGACTGCCCCGGGTTGATTGTCGACAGCGATTGTGAGTTGCTTGATCTTAGCCATGTTCGGCACCTCCTGCCGCTATGGCAGCGGATTATACGCCTTCTGGGTCAGCTGGGAAGCGGAGCTACGAGCAGGTTCTGTTGGGAAGGGGGTCGGTCATACGAAGAAAAAGCGAACAATTTCACTTGACAAGGCGAAATAAAAGCGAATATAGTGCTGCGGTGCGGCGAGGCTTTCGATGGTCACTTCTCCCATTCTTCGTGCGGCAACAACCCCATTTCGGGGGCGTCCCGGCCGCCCGAAGCAAACCAGTCTCACCCTCTTCCCTACCGCCGCTCGCCACGGCAATTGTGAGTCCGCTTGCGAGGCTTCATCGCCCACTCCTGAGCCTGACAGGAGCTCGAAGCTCGCAGCGGAGCTGGTTGGCATCGCTCGCCTCGCCGCCTCCTCCCCCTGCGCCGACGCGCGCCGGGGGACGGAATACTTTCTTCTGCCGGTCCGTTCGATCCTGAACCAGTGTGATTCGGAGCGCGTTCCTTTCCGCTGGACGGTGAACCCTTACCGCGGCTGCGAGTTTGGCTGCCGCTATTGCTACGCGCGCTACACGCACGAGTACATGGAGCTCGACGGCGCCGATTTCGAAAAAAAAATCTACGCTAAACGTGATGCGGGGCCGCTGGCAGCACGCGATCTCGACAGCGAGAAAATTTGGGGCGAGCACATCGCGATTGGGACGGCTACCGATCCCTATCAGCCGGCCGAGCAAACTTTCCGCGCGACGCGAGCGATTCTGGAGGAGATGGCAAAACGAGAAGGTCTGAGTATCTCGATGACGACAAAATCCGACAAGGTGCTGCGCGACATCGATGTGCTCAAGCGAATCGCCGAGCGATCGTCGGTGAGCGTGAACCTAAGTATCACGACGCTGCGAACACGGCTGGCTCGATTGCTCGAACCGCGCGCGCCGCGCCCCGACCTGCGGCTGGGCGCCGTGCGCAGGCTGCGCGATGCCGGGATCGCTGCGGGCGTTCTCGCGATGCCGGTGCTTCCTGGATTGACCGACCGCGAAAAAGACTTGGATGCGCTGGCTCGCGCTGCCCGGGATGCCGGGGCGCAATGGTTCGCCGCAAACGTTCTTTTCCTGATGCCTTCCTCTCAAAAGCAATTCTTACCGTTCATCGATCAGAAGTTTCCCAAACTCGCGCGGCAATACCGGGAATGGTACGGGCGCAACGGCTATGCCCCTGAGACTTATCAGCACGCCATTGCTCAGCGGGTGGAAGCCCTGCGGCGAAAGTATTCACTTGGAGGGCGGCCATCCGCTCCGGCACGTGGGGTGTCGCAGTCGCCGCAGCTCACGCTCGCGTGGAAGCCAGAATCCGCACTCGAGCCCAAGGAAAATAGGCCCGGATTGGCGCACATCGTTACGGAATGATGATTCGCGAGGCCTCAGCTTGTTCCTCGGGCCTGCGAGGGAATTGCGCGCGGAGAAAACCAAGGAAAGCTCGAGATAGCGGGCGGCCGTTCGTGCGGCGGCGCCCCAACCGTAGCAGGAAAACAAGCAGATCGAAAGCGGCGGTATCTTTCAGGCGTCCCAACTCCGCTTGCGCGGACTGCTGCTGGTATTCCTTCAGGAACCGGCTCAACTCCTCGTAAAGGAGGTGAGGAAGCGGGGCATCGGGCGCGCGCTCGTAGTAGATTCCCGTGCCGAGTGTCCGATAGGTCTCTGCGAGCGCGCCTAAGGTTGTGAACACGTCGGCATCATTTAGCGCCTTGTGATCCCCGGCGAATTTCAAGATGGCGTAAGCCAATCCTGCAATCAAATCGCTTCGTTCCTCGACGAGATGGACCGGAAACTCGACATCGGGGAAAGGCATTTGTTCCGGGGGCGAGGCTTTAGGATGTTCGAGTTCGTAGCGATGCGCGGCACGGAGATAGGCGCAGTCGGAGGGGCAGTCGATCGTGACCTCGCGCTCGCGGCCACAGCACACGGCGCAGATTTTTTCGCCCTTGGCGGGGCAGAAGCGGTCGGGCTTGCGTTTTCCGCAAATGGGACAGAGTGCTTTCATGCCAGTCGTGTTCACAGATGCATTTTGCAAGAATCTCGGAAGTCAGCGCTCGCCGATAACGAAGCGTTCAGAGTACGAGAATCGCAGGCGAGGGGCAAGGATCGGATTCGCTGGATTGCGTTGCGCTGGAGTCAGGCTGAGGCTTTTTTCTTCTCCGAGTGTTTTTCCAAGCGGGCAACGGAATCGAGAATCGTTTCGATCACGTATTCATCCCCCGGCGCCGAATTCATCATGAGGTTGTACAGGGAGCGAGTTGGCCATTCCTTTCCGAAGTAGCGCTTTATGAAACTTGCGCGTTCCCTATCAACCGACTCGACCAGTTCCGCGGCTTCCTTCTCGCTTTTTCCCAACGTGCGCAATCGTCGGATCTTCTCCTCGGGCGGGGCGAAGATGAAGACGTGGAAAGCATCCGGGCGTTTGCGCAGGATGTATGGCGCACCGCGGCCCACGACGACGCATTCTCCTCTTGCGGCAACGTCCTCGATTACGCGATGCAGCAGCTCGACCATGCGATCCGTGTCGAATGCTCGGGATTCGCCGAGTGGCAGGCTGCGCTCGTAGCTTCCGCGCGCGAAGACCTTGAAGAGGCGATAGAGAAGCGGGTCCACGCGCTCATCACAGCGAGCCGCGGCCCCGGGATCCACCTGAGCGACGCGCGCGATTTCGACGGTTAGTTCGCGGTCCCAGAGCCGCCAGCCCAGGCGCTCCGCCAGCTTTTGCGCGATCACCGCGCCACCACTTCCGTACTCGCGCTCGATGGTGATGACCCGAATCTTCATTTCTTCCTCGCGGTCACCAGCCGGGGTTGCTCTTGCCCTATATTATCGCGGAGTAGGTCCTTTGGTCGCGACGCCGGCTGCCCGGCTCGGGATCAGTGCACATGAATCTCGCCGCCCGGTTTGGACCTTTTCATCAAGAAGACGAAGGGAATCATCGCCAGCACCGCGAAGGCCAGGAACCAGAAATTATCGATGTAGGCGAGCATGGCGGCTTGCTGCTGCATCATTCCGGTGAGCAGGCCGTACGCTTGTTTCGACGCAAAGGTGGATTGAGAGCCATGCGCGATCAGGGTGCGCATGATGCCGTCGTGCGCGGCCTGCAGTTGAGGCGTTCCGGGAGTCAGGTGAGCGACCATCCGAGCCTGATGAAATTGAGTGCGCCGGTCGAGCATCGTGGTTACGACGGAGATTCCGAAGCTCCCTCCGATGTTGCGGGCCAGGTTGATCAACCCCGAGGCGGCATTGTTCTTGTCTTTTGGAAGGTACGCATAGGCCGCCGTATTGATCGGAACAAACAGGAACGCCAGGCCCATGGACTGAACGACACGAGCGATAACCGCAGTGCGGTAGTCGATCGCCAGATTGAAGCGGGTCATCATGAGCAGACCCCCGGCCACGCACGTAAAGCCGAAAGCCAACAGCCAGCGCGCGTCATATTTCCCGAGAAGAAGGCCGACGATGGGCATGCAGATCAGGATTGCGATCCCACCCGGGGTTAGCGCCATCCCCGCCTGCTGCGCTGTGTATCCCATGAGGGTTTGCAGGAACAGCGGAAGGAGGAGCGTCGTTCCGAGCAACGCAAATCCCACCATGAACATCATGGAGGCGCCGATCAGGAAGGAGCGGTCCTTAAACAGGTGCAGCTCGACGATCGGGTTCTTGTGGAACCACTCCCAGAAAATTGCACCAAGCAGACAGGCGCCGGCGATGATGCTGAAGGTGAGGATGAAATGGGAATCGAACCAGTCGTCGCGCTGGCCTTTGTCCAGGACCACTTGCAGGGTTCCCAGGCCAAGCCCGAGCAGGCCGAGGCCGATGTAGTCGATCCTGATTCCTGCGCGCCGGTCCGAATTCTGTTTATTCACGAGGTAGGGCGGATCTTGAATGAGCCGGGAAGTCAACAGCATCGAGGCGATCCCGACTGGAACGTTGATGTAGAAAATCCACCGCCAAGTGTAATTGTCCGTGATCCAGCCTCCGAGGGTGGGACCGATGGCCGGCGCAAGCACGACTGCCATGCCATAAACGGCGAACGCCATGCCCCGCTTGGCCGGGGGGAACGTGTCGGCGAGGATGGCCTGCTCGCTGGGCTGGAGTCCGCCACCTCCGGCGCCTTGAAGCACGCGGAAGAAAATCAGCGCGCCGAGGCTGGGAGCGAGGCCGCAAAAAAACGAACTCAGGGTGAAGATGGCCACGCAAGTCATGTAATAGCGCTTGCGCCCGATGAGCGTGGAGGCCCAACCGCTGAGCGGAAGCACGATCGCGTTCGAGACTAGATAGGAAGTGAGAACCCAGGTGCTTTCGTCCTGGCCGGCGGAGAGCCCCCCGGCGATGTGCGGCAAGGCGACGTTGGCGATGCTCGTGTCGAGCACTTCCATGAACGTGGCCAACGTCACCGTGAGGGCAATGATCCAAGGGCTGACCTTCGGCTGCCATAGCGCTCCATCGGCAGGAAAGGTGGCAGCGGCCGAGCTCATCTCACTTTGACCTTAGGCCCGACGGACATACCCAGCCGGAGATAGTGGTCGTTGTTCTGTCCTGCCTCGAGCAGGATTTTCACAGGGATACGCTGCACGACTTTCACGTAGTTCCCGGTGGCGTTTTCCGGGGGCAGTAAGCTCAAGCGAGCGCCACTCGAACCGGCAATGCTATCCACGTGGCCTTTATACGTACGGCCGTTTGCGTCCACCTTGATTTCGACGGGCTGCCCTGGGCGCATGTACTTCAACTGAGTCTCCTTGAAATTGGCGGTGACCCAGACGTCGTCGAGAGGCACGATGGTGAGTAATTGCTGACCCGGCTGGACGTTCATGCCTACTTCGACGTTCTTCATCACGACGCCGTCCACCGGCGCGATGATCTTCGTGTATTGAAGATCGAGCTCGGCCTTTTCGAGCGCCGCCTCCCTCTGCTTTACTTGTGCTTCCGCGGAAAGCGCCTTGGCGCGGCTGGAAGCCACCTGTTGCGGCGCGGTCTGCGCCGAGAGAAGGCTTGCTTCCGCATCGGCGACCCTGGCCTGAGCCTGGGTTACTTGCTGCTCGGCAGCGGCTGCGGAGGCCCGCGCGGCCGCGACGCTGGCGGTGCTGGCGCGAGCCGCCGCGAGGGCCTGGTCGTATAGCTGTTGCGATACTTCCTGCTTGTCGACGAGCGCCCGGTAGCGAACCAGGTCGTCCTGGGCCTTGATGTCATTTGCGAGAGCTTCCTCGAGCTGAGCTTGTGCCGCCACAGCCTGCTTTTCGGCAGCTACAACTCCGGCGCGCGCGCTATCTAAGCCGGAGACGGAAGATCGTAACTGGCTGGATGTATTCACACTGGTAATCGGAACAGTGATGTTCAGCGACGTGGCATTGGCTTCAGCATCCGCCAGGTTTGCGCGTGCCTGGTCGACGGCGACCTGGTAGTCCTCTGGATCGATTTTGACCAACACGGCGCCCTTCGTGACGTACTGGTTGTCCGTCACATTCACGGTACTGATGTACCCGGAGATTCGCGCGCTCACGGACATGAGGTGACCATCGACCTGCGCGTCGTCGGTAGATTCGTAGCTCCGCAGATAGCGCCAGAACAAGAAACCGCCAACCAGGAGGATCAGGATGGCGCCGATCACCAGCCGCCGCGCGCGCGTGTTCGAGCGCAGATACTCCCGCGGGTCCCGAGAGGTCTCCGCTGCCTCGGGTTGAGCTTTCGCTCGAGCTAACGGAACGGTTTCCAGGGTTTCCTGATCTGGTTGCACAGCAACTTTGTCAGCCATGACTCAATATCCTTTGAAGAACTGTTTCACGTTTTCTTCGGCCAAGCCTAACGCCCTTGCGACAGAAATCTTCGCCAGGTTAAAAGAGTAGAGACTCTCAATATAGGATTCATTGGCGCCGGCCACCGATTCCTGCGCCTGGACGACTTCAATGTTGTCGGTCACTCCGGCTTTGAAACGATCCTGGGCCTGCGTGAGCGTTTGAGAAGCAAGATCGACGTTGCTCTGCGCCACGACAACCTGATCGCCGGCTGACTGCAGATCCAGAAAGGCCGTGCGGACGTCCTGATCGATTTGTCCGCGCAGATTTTCGAGCTGAGCGCGGCTCTGGGCGATGGAAGCATCGGTCTGCAGGACATCTCCGTGAACCTTGCCGCCTTGGAAAATGGGGACCCGAAGCACGCCGGCAACGTCGAACGTTCCATGGGAATGGCTTGGGGTGATGCCCGTATCGCCATAGTCGGCAGCGAAGTCGATGGTTGGGTAATGCTCGGCGACGGCGGCCTTGCGGGCCAATTCGGCGCCGCGGAGCTGTGCCAAGGCCGCTTGATAGTCCGGCCGCGCAGAATAGGCGCGGTGCAGCGCTTCCTCGAGCGTTATTTCCGTCATTGGCTCGTACTGGCCCTTTTCCGTGATTTCAAACTGCTGGCCCGCCGGCAGACCGATCACGCGAGCGAGGACCAGCTTTTGCTTGGCCAAGTCGTTGCGCGCAGCAATGAGCTGTTGCTGGCGCGTCTGCAACTCAACCTTTGCGCGCAGCGCGTCGATGGACGCCGCCACGCCCGCGTTCAATTGGTCGGAAGCTTGCCGGTAGAGCGCCTGAGCCGTTTTTACCTGCGCTTCCGAGGTCGCGACCCGAGCGGCCGATGCGATGGTCAGAAAATAATTCGAGCCCACCGCTTGCACAACCAGATCGCGCGCGTTCTTGTAGGAATATTCCGCCGTATTCACATTTTGAGCCGCCGATCGCGTGCGGTTGATCTGCTCCCAACTGAAAATTTGTTGGGAGAGATAGGCGCGAGTGTCGAAGTATCCGAAAGGCCCGACGATCGCGGGAACTGAAGCTCCCGGAACCGAGAACTTGAAACCGAAGGTTTTCAGGTCGAGCTGTTTGACGTTTTCGCTGGTGGCGGTAGTGACGTTAGGGAGCAGGTTGCTCAATTGCCGCCATTTCTCTCCCCTTGCCGAACCGATGTCTTCGTTCGCCAACAGCGCGCCCAAGTTCTGCCTCAGGCCCCGACTGACCGCGTCGGGGAAGGTGAGTTTCAAGACTTCGGGCGTTGCTTGGCCCGCTGGGACACTGCCAGCATAGGGATTTTGAGCTTGCGCGGCTGGCAGGGGGATCGCAGGAGGCCCGCTATATGTGGAGCCGCCGCCTCCCTGCGCGAAGGCCGCCATGGCGCCGAATAAGGTCAAGACTACGAGAGAAGGGATGCTCTTATGTATCATTCCGATTTCCTTTTCGAGCGGTGAATCGGCTGGGCCGCGATCCCCGACCATAGTTGTGAGAATGACAAACCCAATTTCGGCCCGAGTGGCGCGGGGGGTTCGAGCGTCCAGAGCAGCAGCGACCCGAAAAACGATTCCTGAAACAAGTGGGCCAACTCGGCGGGCTCCCGGTCACGACGAATTTCGCCGCGGCGCTGGCCCAAGAACATCAGCTCACGAGCGAGGCGGCGGCTGTCCTCCATGCGTTCGCACACAAGCTTGCGCACCGGTTCGCTCGCGAGCATGGTGATCACCATGCTGCGAGCCATTTCCTGGGTCTGAGCCGGCTCCTCGGCCAGAGCGTGATAGAGCCGGCGAAGAATCAGATGAATCGGCTCTGCGCCTTTTTGAGCTTGTTCGAGTGCGGCGCGGACCTTCTCCCGGCGGATTTCTCCGAAAGCAATGAGGAGGTGCTCCTTGCCCGGAAAATAATTGAAGAACGTTCCTTTCCCCACATCGGCCGCCTCGGTGATGTCTTCGACGGTTGTGGCGGCAAAGCCGCGGCTGGCAAAAAGACGGAGCGCGGCGCGAAAGAGCCGCTCGCGGATTTCAGCGCTGCGCCGCTCGCGCCGCCCCACCTTGGCCGGTCTCGATTCGGGCGGAGCGGGCTCAAGGGGCCGAGTGGTCTGCTGTTTTTGGCTCATGCGGTAAACCCGACCGTTAGTCACGAATGACGGTTGGTCGCTGGCATAGATGCTGGAGGAGACGCTAAAGATTCGTGATTAGGAGGAACATATCCCCGGCTCTTCGAGCCAGCAGGTCGGAATGTTACAAAACGAAACTGAAGTTGCTTTCCCCGGCGGACGCGATCCCGGCTCGATTTCGTGAGGGGTGCGCGCCAGTGAAAGAAGCCGCGCTATTTATTGTGTTTCGGGCTCTTAGCGTTCAACGTCGATACCAATTGCTGGGCCGCCGCGGGTACTGGAACAGTTCCGGAGAGCACAATGTCTTTTGCCGGAATCTTCTTTGCGTAGACTCTTTCGTTCGCATCGTTGTCGGGACGAATTGTAGAACCTTCGAGCGAGACGCCGGCAAACAGACCACGGGCGCGCGAATAGGTGAGGATTTCGGCGCGCAAGGTCACATCGGTGGCAGCGGCGGCGTCACGGCCTTTGGGACCGGCGGCAGCGGACGCGTCCGCACCTAGCTTTACTTTGCTGCTGAGGATGCTGTTCGCGCCGCGCTCATTCATGACGAGTAGAACGAAATCGGTCGCCTGTCCGCCCAATTGCAAGCCGAAGCTTCCGCCTTCAAGGGCCATCATGGTGGGGGCGCCCCACGGCCCGTTGAAGTCGGCCCCTTTGCGACACGTCATCGCGCCGCGGCCATAACTGCCTCCAATGATGAACGCCGCCTTGAGGACGGACGGGAACACCACAACGCAGTGCGCTTTGTCGAGCAAATCCTGCGGGATGTCCTCGGGAATATCCAGAATTTCTTTCAAGACCTGGCCGCAATTCTTCAAGCGATCCTCTTCTTTTTCCTCTTTGTCGGCGGCCCAGCCGGATGAGGAACGAATCAAGGTCGGCAGACCTGTCAACACGACGCTCAACAGAAACGAGAGAACCTTTTTCATGTCAGCCTCCCAACGGCGGGGCACCAATCATAGGGTTTTCGAGGGTGACGTGCAACGTGAAACCGCGAGGAGTTCGGCCCCGCTCGAAGTCTTCGACTATAATGCGGCGCTTGCCTCGAATCCTGGGAGGAGCACGAATGTACTGCAAGTCGCGGGGACAAACGAGACGGCTACCGGAGGTGGCCGCTTGGGCGCTGATAGCTGCCGCCGCTGCATTTGCGCAAGGACAGACGCAACGGTCCGCCTCGGCGGATCGCGCGAAATCGAGGGCAAGCGCGGCCGCGGGGAAGTCTCGCGTGGCTACCGGGAAATTCTCTCGACGGGTAAATGCGGCCCTGTTGGAGGCCCATGCCGAGAAAGCCTTCTGGGGAATTTTGGTGGCAGAGGCGGGCACGGGAAAGCTTGTCTACGAGCTGAATCCGGATCACTTTTTCACGCCAGCGTCGAATGCGAAGCTCTTCACCACGGCGCTGGCGATGGCGACCCTCGGACCTGATTATCGCTTTCGCACGACGATCGAGAGCCGCGGCACGCTGAGCGCCGACGGACGGTTGCAAGGTGATTTGATCTTCGTCGGGCGCGGCGATCCGAATTTGTCGAATCGCAAGTTTCCCTTGGGGGCAAAGGTGGAACACGAGGGCCCGGCGGAGAAGATTCTAGCGGAGATGGCCGACTTGGTGGTCGCGCGCGGCGTGAAAGCGATCGACGGCGACGTGATTGGCGACGATAGCTATTTCCCCTACGATCCGTACCCCGCCGGATGGTCGGCCGGCGACCTCTATTTCAGCTTTGGCGCGCCCATCAGCGCCATCGCCGTAAACGACAATACGATTTCTATCGAAGTAACGCCTGGCGCGCGCCTGGGCGATCCGGCTTCACTCACGATTGCCCCATGGCCCGGCTACGAGACTTTCGGGCACGAGATCACCACGAGCGCGAGTGATTCAAAACCGAAATTTGCAGTGGTGCGAGAGCCTGGGACAAAACCGATTTTGTTCAGAGGCTCGATCCCGCTCGGCGCGCCGCCGATCCGGCTGGATCTGGCCATGGACGATCCCGCGGAATACTCCGCACACGCCCTGAAGCTGCTACTCGAGGCCCGCGGCGTGCAGATCGCCGGCCAGGCGCGCGCACAGCACGGCCTTTCACCAGATCGAGGAGAAGTCCTCGCTTCAGTCGCCGCTCCGACTCTCGCCCCGGTGGCGACGGGTGAGGCACCAGTAGACTCCGGCGCCACACCGCTCGTGCTTGCCGAACATTTTTCGCCTCCACTCGTGGACATGATCCGTGTGGTCAACAAGGTCAGCCAGAACCTCCATGCGGAGCTGCTGCTGCGGGCGGTGGCGAAGGAGAAGGCGGGAACAGGCACTACCGACGCGGGGATTCAAGTCGAACAGGATTTTCTGAAGTCAGTTGGAATCGCCGATGGTGACGCCGTGCTCGTGGATGGTTCAGGGCTATCGCGCGAAAACCTCGTCACCCCGCGGGCGGTGCTCACGCTGTTGCAGTACGTGGCGAGACAGCCCTGGGGAGAGCAGTTCGCTTCCACGCTGCCCGTGGCAGGTGAAGACGGCACTCTCGAAAATCGGTTGAGGAACACGAGCGCTGCCGGGCGAATCTACGCAAAAACAGGATCGCTCGAACACGTCAGAGCAATGTCGGGGTATGCGAGCACGCGGCGCGGCGCCCATCTCGTCTTCACTCTGTTCGGGAACAACGATCCGGAAAAAGCAGCCGATGCGACGGCCGTCCTCGACGCGACCTGCGAGGCCATGGTGGAAGAAATCGGGCCGCTGCGGAAGAAATGACGATGCCTCGACAGCCTGCCATCGTCACGGTCTTCGGGAGCTCGCGGCCGCGCGAGGGCGATCCGGCGTATGCCGAAGCGCGCGCATTGGGCGCAGAGCTGGTTTCGAAAGGCTTTATTGTTTGCAGCGGCGGTTACGGCGGCGTGATGGAAGCGGTGTCGCGCGGCGCCAAGGAGACAGGCGGGCGGACATTGGCCGTGACGGCGAAGTTTTTCCGCGCTCGCGCCAATCGCTGGGTGGATGAGGAGGTGAGTGTCAAAACCTGGCAGGAACGCCTTTTCGAGCTGATTCGGCGCGGGCGCGGCTATGTGGCCTGCGCGGGCGGGACCGGCACGCTCGTCGAGCTGGCGGTGGTGTGGGAGATGCTGAACAAGAGCGTCATGCGCGGAAAGCCGTTTGTGGCGCTTGGCGAGTTTTGGCGGCCGATCATCGAGCGGGTTCGGGAGGTCGAGACCGGCCATGCCTCGCCTTGGGGTGAAGCGAATGGTCGCATCATCGAAATTGCCGCCACGCCGGCGGAGGCTGCCAGCTATCTTGCCGGGCACCTATCCGAGAGAGAGCCTGCGTAGTTCACCTCTTTCAGCGCTGTGTGGCTAGTCGGTTTTTTTCTGTCGGGCCCAGTCGAGCCGCAAGTGAAATCAAGTGACGGGCGGGGTGGTTCTGAGAATTGGCCGCGGGGCTGGTGGTCGGAAAAACCCCCGGGTCTTCCCGGCGAAAAACGTCGAGACGCACAGAACGCGGAAGACCCGGGCTACAAGCGCGGTTCGCGGTGGCACCTGCCGCGGCGGGCTTGTGCGTCTTCGTTGAAATTCGCACAGCCAAGAGTGGCTGTGCCATAGGGCGTGACCCGGCTTGACACTGCGGGTGCCATCCTCCATTTTGTTCGTGTGCATCGAACCGCCGAACAACTTCTCGAATTCGACCGGTCGAGAGAAATCGTGGCGCGTTTTACGACCTGCGCGCTGGGACGTCGGGAGGTTGTTGGTCTCGCGCTGCGGACCGATCGAGCGGGGCTGGAAACGGGATTCGCGCTGATTCGAGAAGCTGTGGATTATCTCCGTGCCGGTTTGGAACTCGGTTTCGGCTCGCTGGCCGATCCCGAGGGGTGGCTGGAGCGGCTGGTGCTGCCAGGCTCGATGCTTTCGAGTGCGGAGCTGCTCGGTGCGGCGTCGCTCCTTGATACTGTTGCGAGTCTCCGGCAGACGTTTCGCCCGATCGCCGACAAATATCCGCGCCTCGCGGAACGCGCCGCCGCACTGGGCGATTTTCGGCCGCTTGCGGCGGCAATCCGCCATGCGATTCTTCCGAATGGTGAAATCAGCGACAACGCGTCGCCCGAGCTAAGGCGCATCCGCAGCAACGTTGCTCAGACGCGTGAAAAGATCCAGAAATCACTGGAGAAGATCCTGCGCGGACGGGGAGAGGAGCCCGGGCAGGATTACATCACCCTGCGGAACGACCGCTTCGTGATCCCGGTGCGCGCTGCGGATCGCCGCGCCGTACCGGGCGTCGTTCACGGAGCAAGCGCTACCGGACAAACGGTGTTCGTCGAGCCGCTGGAAGCCATCGATCTGAACAACCGTTTGGTGCAACTCGCAGAAGACGAGGCCGCAGAGATCGCGCGAATACTGACCGAGCTCACCGAGGAGTTGCGCGCCGAGCGTGGCGCACTCGGATTCGCGGCTGAGGCCGTCGCCGACTTCGATTCCATTCTTGCTCGCGGGCGTTACGCGCGCGAATTCGATTGTGCCATCCCGGAATTCAACGATGGCAACCTGCTTCGACTGGACTCCGCCCGCAATCCGGTCCTGGAGGACACGCTGCGGCAGCAGGGCAGGAAAGTTGTTCCTGTCTCGCTCGCGCTCGGGGGCGCTGCGACCGGCGGTGACGCCGCAGCGGGAACGATTATGGTGATCAGCGGACCGAATACCGGAGGGAAGACTGTTGCTCTGAAGACCGTGGGGCTTGCGGCGCTGGCCGGACAATCGGGAATTCCCGTAGCGGCGGGACGAGCTGAAATGCCCATTTTCGATAGCGTTCTCGCCGATATCGGGGACGAGCAGTCGATCACCGCGGATCTTTCCACATTCTCAGCTCACATGCTGAATTTGAAGTCGATGCTCGAAGCGGCCACTGAGCGCACCCTCGTGCTCGTGGATGAGATGGGAACCGGCACGGCGCCCGAGGAAGGAGCGGCGCTGGCTGTCGCGTTGCTCGAGGAGTTCCGGAAGCGCCGGTCGCTTACGATCGCGACCACGCATCACGATCGGCTGAAAGCGTATGCCTCGACAACGCCGGGCGTCGTGAACGCGGCGGTCGAATTCGATGAAGTCAATTTGCGGCCTACGTTTCGTCTTCTCGTCGGAGTCCCCGGCGTATCAAGCGGAATTGAAATCGCGCGGCGGCTTGGCTTGCCCGAGCCGATTGTCGAGCGGGCCCGCGCCGAAATGTCGCCGGAAGCGCGCGAGGCTCGCGAGCTGATCGCTTACCTGCACCGGAGCCGTGATGAAATCGAGGAAATTCGGCGCGAGGCGCGGAAAGAGCTGGAAAACCTGGAAGCCGAGCGCCGGGCTTTGCAGACTGAGTGGGTCGAGCGGCAACGGAAACGAATCGCCGAGCTTGAAAAGAAATTCGCTGAAACGACGAAACAACTCGAGACGGAGGTTGCGCGACTGACAGCGGACATCGCCGATCGCAAGACGCGCGCGCAGATGGAGAAGCAGGCTTCGCGGCGACTTTCTAAAATCGAAGCAGGCGCGCGGGAAGAGGCCGACGCCGCAGTACTCGAGCATTTGTCCTCTTCTCAGCGGGATCTCGGAATCGCCGCAGAGGCGCCAGCGCGACCGTTAGCGCCGGAGGAACTCGGTTCCGGATCACGCGTGCGCATCCGCGGAATGAGACAGCCGGTCATTTTCCGCCGCCACGACGGCCGCAACGCTGAGGTTGAAGCGGGCCCATTGCGGATGCGTGTTCCCCTCACCGATATCATTGGCCTTGCGGATGCCGAGAGACCAGGTCCTTCTGCCGATCGTGTGGGTTTGCAAGCGGCCGCAACGAAGGAAGGCCCCATGGCTCCAGTAAGTCGCGGCATTACCGTCCACTCGCGCCCGGCTGATGAGCCCTCCGCAGACGAAATCAACGTAATTGGCTGCACGGTCGAGGAGGCCAGCCGACGGGTGGACAAGTTTCTCGACGCCGCTGCCTTGGCCGATAAGCCTGCGATTCGCATCATTCACGGCCACGGCACGGGTGCGCTCCGCCGCGGTCTTGCGGAGTTCTTGTCCGCGCATCCGCTCGTTGAAGGTATCCACGCGGAAACCGAGGATCGCGGCGGCACCGCAATTACGATTGTCGACTTGGCCCGATGAGAGCCTCCTGACGAACTCGCTCTTTATCCGGTAGAATGTAATGTCGCGTTAGGGAGGAAAGTAGCGCGTCGTTTCGGTGCGTGGAGCCGTCAGGAGAGCTGGGAGACAATCATAGCCAAGATGAGCAAGATCGGAGAGGCAGAGTTTGTCGAACTCTTCAGAAACTTGGTTAAGAAAGGTGTCTTTCGCCCGGAGACTCTGGCGCAATTGCGAGGCATTTTGGAGCAAGGCCACGACCCGTTTCTGGAGGTGATTGGGATCAGTGCCGACGGCAAATTGGCAGCATCAATCGATGCAGAATTGTACGGCCTTGAGTGACTTAGTACCATGGCGATTGTAACGGAGCTCAGAGTCACGAACACCCTGACCACAGATGCCCACTTCAACAAGTCGGTGTTGGATTTCGTACCCTTCCGGCGTAAATAGGACTAGCGGGGCATGGCCGAGGCAGGATCATTTGCGGATCGGGTGAAGCAGCAGGCGGATATTGTCCGCGTCATCGGCGAATACGTGCGGCTAAAGAAGGCGGGACAGAATTTTCTGGGACTCTGCCCGTTCCACTCCGAAAAGACTCCCTCCTTCGCGGTTCATCCGGTGAAGCAGATTTATCACTGCTTCGGCTGCGGGGTAGGGGGCGATGTCTTCAAATTTGTGATGGAAGTAGAGAAGTGTGAGTTTCCCGAAGCGATCCGCACGGTTGCGGAGAAATGCGGGATTGCGATTCCGTCGCGGCGGGAGCGCTCGCCGGAAGAGCGGCGGGAGAACCAGCAACGCCCGGCGCTTGTTGAAATGCACCGCGAGGCTGCGGCATTCTTCGCGCGCCAGATGCAGCAGACCGCGGAAGGGAAGGTCGCGCAGGGATATCTCGAAGACCGGGGGCTTGATCCAGATGCGATCACCCGATTTGGATTGGGCTATGCGCCGTCAGCCGGTGACGCTCTCTACCGCCAGTTGAAGCAGAAGTATCCAGAGAAGCTGCTGGAAGTTTCCGGGCTTGTGACGCGCGACAGTGGCGGGCGTTTCTACGACCGTTTCCGCCGCCGAATCATGTTTCCGATCGCGAATGAGGCGGGGAAGGTGATCGCGTTCGGAGGACGCGCGCTGGGCGATGATATGCCGAAATACATGAATTCGCCCGAGACGCCCATCTACTCGAAGAGCCACGTGCTTTACCACTTGAACCGCGCTAAAGAATCGATTCGCCAGAACGATTTTGGCATTCTCGTCGAAGGCTACATGGATACGATTGCGGTGGCCCGCGCGGGCATCCTGAATGTCGTGGCGAGCTGCGGAACGAGCCTGGCGGAGAATCAAATAAAGCTGCTGAGCCGCTTTACGCGCCGCATCGTCGTGAATTACGACCCCGATACCGCCGGACAAGCGGCGACGGAGAGGTCACTGGCGCTGCTACTTGAAAAAGAATTCGACGTGCGAGTCCTTGCGTTGCCGGCAGGCTCCGACCCGGACAAGTATTTAAGGGAAAAAGGCGCGGAGGAATACCGGAAATTGCTGGCGCAATCGCCCGCTTATCTGGATTATCTGATCGGCCGGGCGCGCCAAATGGATCGCACGACGGCCAACGGGAAGCTCGCCGCGTTGAACTTCCTGATGCCGTACGTCCAGCGTCTCCCCAACCGCCTGCTGCGCTCGGAATGGGCCACGCGCATCGCGTCGGAACTGCGAGTGGATGAACCGGTGCTGCGAGAATCCCTGCGGCGCGCTGCGGCTGAACGGCGCAGCGAAGTGAAGCCGAAAGCGGAGCTGCTTGCAACGGGCCCGAGCAAGACAGAGCGCTACTTGATCCGCGCGTTGATAGACGGCGAGGGATTCCGCGCGAGGCTTGCCAACGAGATTGCCGGCGAACAACTGCACTTGGGTCTTGAGACGGAAGGAATCTTTGCGGCGTTGTTGGAAGCTTGCTCAGGCGCCTGCACGCCCGACGTCACGGTGCTCGCGGAGAACCTGGAAGAAAAGCACCGGCGGTGCCTTTTCGAGATCTTATTTGAGGCAGGGGCTCCCGAGCTTTCGCAAGAAGGGACGGAGAGTTGCATAACCAAACTAAGAGCTCGACAGCTCGAGACGCGGGTGGTTGCGCTTAAGCAGCAAATGGAAACCGTCCCGAAGGGGCCGCAGCTTTACAAACTGCAGGCCGAATTCCTGGAACTGCGGCGACTCCATGCAAAGCTTTCGTACGCGCCCTCGTCCGAGGACTGATTTTGCCGCCGGGGCGAGGATTTTCCACCACTTCTGAGCCCCGCTTTTGGCACGCAACAGGAGCTTGCCAAGCTGGTCGCGGGGTTACGACAGTGAGGGGTGCTCAGGGCGGGTTCTGGGAGTTGGCGCCAGCCGAACCGTTGCGTTGAGGACGTCATCAGCATTCCCGGGGGCCGCCCAAACCCCAAATCCCGGGCTGGAGTGCTTGAAGGAAGGTGCCGATATTTCAGCTAGATGGATAGGGATGGATGTAACGGCACATCAACGTTGACTGGCCTTGACTTAGCTGTGTATCATAGGAGAGTTTTGGAGGAAACGGGCCGCTAGCTGAAAGCATCTAATGGCTAGGAGGCTTCGACGCGGGCGAGACGGGCGCAGGCAGCACGACCGGGAACCGGCGGGACGTCTAGGTATTCGACCATAACCTTCATCCGTCATTCGATACAATTGACTCCGCAGGGGTGTCTGGCGACTCCTGGCTTTAGCCGAATGGGGCAATGCCTGTGTGCCCGGTGTTCCGCGTCATCTTGGGGGGAATTGTGACGCTGGCTTTGGAAGAAAAATATGATCAGGTACGTCAGCTCATCAACATGGGCAAGGAGCGCGGCTACCTGCTCTACGATGAAGTGAACGACATCCTGCCGGCTGAAGTCCATTCTTCAGAGGAAATTGACGATTTGCTGTCGACCTTCGAGCGTTACGGCATCGATGTGTACGAGGACCTTTCGACCGCGAAGGCTGCGTTGGCAGCTGCCGATGCCACGGAAACGGCCGAGCCGAAGGAAGAAGTGGTCAGCGAGGAAGCGGATCTCGACCTGACGCCGGGGGCGCTCGAGAAAACGAACGACCCGGTGCGGATGTACCTGCGCGAAATGGGCACCGTGCCCCTGTTGACGCGCGAAGGCGAAGTGGCGATTGCCAAGCGCATCGAGCGAGGGCAGCTACTTGTCCTGAAAACGATTTCGCGCGCTCCGCTGATTTTGAAAGAAATCATTGCCGTCGGCGAAGACCTGCGCCGCGGCTCGCGTTCGATCAAAGAAATCGTCCAGTTCGACGACGAAGAACTGACCGAAGACAAGATCGAAGCGAAGACCAAAGAGACACTCAAGACGATCGATAAGATCGCCAAGCTCTACCAGCAGGCGCTGAAGCAGGCGGAAAAGCTCGAGCGTTTCCCGCGCTCGAAAAAGCGCCCCTACCTGCATGCCAAGCACGACCTCGGGCGCACCCGCATCGAGATGTCGAATCTCGTGCGCGGAATCGATTTCAACCCTCTCGAACGGAAGCGCCTGATCGACAAGATTCGTCAGACGGTCGAGCGCGTTCACTCGCTCGAGCGCGAGATCACGAAGCTCGAACGCCGCGTCGAAGCCTCGAAAGCGGACGTGCTGGCGGAGGCGCGCCGCGACCTGAAGTCCCGCCGGCAGGAACTCAAGGACATTGAAATCGCGGCGGAGATCAGCCCGACCGAACTGAAGCGGGCGCTGCAAGTGATCCTGCGGGGCGAAGCCGAAGCCGAGCAGGCGAAAAAGGAACTGATCGAAGCCAACCTGCGCCTGGTCGTCTCGATCGCCAAGAAATACACAAACCGCGGGCTGCAATTCCTCGACCTGATTCAAGAAGGGAATATCGGGTTGATGAAAGCGGTAGATAAATTCGAATGGCGCCGCGGATACAAGTTTTCCACGTACGCGACATGGTGGATCCGCCAGGCGATCACCCGCGCCATCGCCGACCAGGCCCGCACCATCCGCATCCCGGTGCACATGATCGAGACGATCAACAAGCTGGTGCGCACCCAGCGCCAGCTCGTGCAGGAGCTCGGCCGCGAGCCGACGTCGGAAGAGATCGCCAAGCGGATGGATATTCCCGTCGCGAAGGTGCGCAAGATTCTAAAGATTGCGCAGGAGCCGATCTCGCTGGAGACGCCGATCGGCGAAGAGGAAGATTCGCATCTTGGGGATTTCATCGAGGACAAGGCGGTGGTCTCGCCGTCCGATGCAGTCATCAATCTGAGCCTGAAGGAACAAACATCCTCGGTGCTGAAGACGCTGACGCCGCGCGAGGAGAAGGTGATCAAGATGCGGTTCGGGCTCGACGATGGCAGCGAGCACACGCTCGAAGAGGTCGGGCAGTCGTTCGCGGTCACCCGCGAGCGCATCCGCCAGATCGAAGCCAAGGCCTTGCGCAAGCTGCGCCATCCGTCGCGCTCGCGCAAGCTGCGCGCGTTCCTCGAAGGCACCGCCAACGATTACTGATCCCCCGCCCTGTCCGATATTTTCCAAAAGGGGCGTATAGCTATACGCCCCTACTACCAAAAGCGCGTTTGGACTACTTCTGCTGCTGGGCGGTTGGCCAGTTTACGGCGGAGCCGTATTGATAGACAAGCTGGGCGCCACGGTCGGCACCCAGAGTTAGCAAGACTGCGAGAAGCAGCAAACCAAGCAGCATCAGCTTTCGAAACTGCGCAGTGAAATTCTTTCGCGCGAAGAACGCGAACATGCACAGCGCGACGGCCACGCTCGTCGTAACCATCATCAGCGTCTCATGAATTCCGACGACGCGCTGCGCGGGGCCTTCCGGCACCGACTTCGCGGCATAAAGACCTGTGAGGATGGCGATGCCACCCGCGAGCGTGCCGAGATAGAGCAGGCGCGCGGCCGTGCGATGCAATTCGTCGCTCCAGCGCCACACTGCCAGAAGCTCAAAAAAGAGCGCGGCGAGCCACAGCACAATGGGGAAGTGAACGAACACCGGATGATAGTTCAGCATCGCTTTGAGTCCGGGAAGCATCGGCGGGCACCCCCTTTTTCACAACGATCTGACAATCGGTCATGGAAATATCCCGCAGAGACATCGCCCAGTCAATGATCCAATGTGATCTGTGATCGAGGCTCGGCAGGCGCCGTTTGACTAATCCGCGGGGGTGGCAGCATGTGCGAGTGGACGGGCGCGCCAGGCCGCGACGACGGCAATGCCGTACAGCAGCGCAAGAGCCAGAAACGCGAAAGGCAAGTTGATGCGCTCCGCGAGCCAGCCGAGTGAAAAGCTCATGGCCATTTGCAGCACAGTCGAAATCACTGCAAACGCTGATTGCGTTCTTCCCATCAGTTGCCGCGGCACCGCAAACATGATCGACGATTGCGTCAGGATTCCGCCGATCGCGCGGCAGGCGCCGAACAACGCCTGCATGGCTGCCGCGAGGATCAGGAATGGGGCATATGGAAACAGGGCATGCCCGAACGAAAGCGTGAGCATCGCCGCCAGGAGAACCGTCGCCGGGCGGAATCGTTTGACGAGCAACCCGACCGCGAGACCGCCGCTGATCGCACCGATCGCCCAGCTCGATTCGATCAGGCCATAGCCAAAAGCGCCCGCGTTCAAAATGTCCTTTACCAGTGCGACGACCAGAACATTCGCACTGATCACGCCAGCCATCATGCAGGCGTAGGTGAGTCCCAACGCCAGAACCGCGGGCTGGTTGCGCAGGAAACGGGCGCCTTCTTTCAAGTCGACGAGAAGGCCTGACTCCGCGGTGGGTTCGACGAGCGGCAGCAGCGCGGTCTCTTCGGCGACCGCCAGCGGCGCCTCGAACCCTTCTTGCGCGGGATGGGAGCGAGCAGGAAAATGTCCGCGGCGCAAGCGAAATAGACAGAACGCCGACACGAAATATGTGGAAGCATCAATCGCAAGAATTCCGGCGATTCCCGCATGGTCATACAAGAACCCGACGAAAGCGCCCGAAATGGCCAGTCCACCTTGCACCGCGATCAACACCCCGGAATTCGCCGCTACAAGCTGCCCGCCGGGGATCACTTCCTGCACGAGGGCGTTGATCGTGGACCAGTAAATCGCAGAGCCTACGCCAAGAAACACCACCATGAAGTAAATCTGCGGGGGCCCACCGCGTTGCGCGAAGAAGAGCGCCGAGGTAGTCATGACGACGACCCCGCGCGCCAGATCGATTGTGATTGCCAGATAGCGCCGGTCCACTCGATCGATCAAGACGCCACCGAGAAACGGCACGAACAGACCCGGCACCGTCATGAGGATCAGCAGGAAGCTGACTTGCACAGTCGAATTCGTGCGGCCGAGGATGTACCAGGTGACCCCGGCGAAATTCATCCCCGAGCCGAAGATGGAGACAAACAAAGCCGCGAAGAAGTAGCGGAAGGCTCTTCGAGCGAAGAGTTCCTTCCAATTCACATGATGATGGCGTTCCAAATCCACACTCCACTCCCATGAATGCTTAAATTGTACGGGGAATTGCGGGAGTGTTGCCGCGATTTGAAGCGAATGTCCCTTTCTACTATCATGCGGCGGCGTCTTGCGCGAAGCAGGAGGCCCTAGCGATGAAGCGGGTTCTGATTGCCCTGGCGGCCTTGATTGGCGCGGCCGTTGTGGTCGCGATCATCGGCGCGCTTCTGCCGCAAGACCATACAGCCAGCCGTCGCGCTCAGTATCGCGAGTCTCCGGAAGTGCTGTGGGCGGTGATCACCGACTATCAGAGTTTCCCGACGTGGCGCACGACAGTGAAAAAGGTTGAGCCGCTTCCGGCGGAGGGAGGGCGGCTCGCGTGGCGTGAGACGGATAAGCACGGCCAAGCAATCCCGTACGAAGTGGTCGCGTCGATGCCCCCGCACAAAATGATGACACGGATCGCGGACCCCAAGCTGCCCTTTGGGGGGACGTGGACTCAGGAACTGGAACCCTCTGAGGGTGGTACAACCGTGCGAATCACCGAGAATGGCTCGGTTTACAATCCCATCTTCCGATTCATGTCGCGCTTCGTCTTCGGTTACACCGCGACTATGGATGAATATTTGCGCGCCCTCGGCGCTAAATTCGGCGAAAGCGTCACGCCAGAGAACTGACGGGGATAGAGTCGTGGCGCGAAAGACCGGAACCAAGTCCGCGCGTCCCCCCGAACGGGATTATTCCCACCGTTCGCTGCTCGACAAACTCGGCGTCAAGCCCGAACACCGAATTGCGCTGCTCGGAATTCGAGATGGGCGTTTCTTGAAAGAACTGGCGACGCGTGCGACGGATGTCTCCGTCGATCACCCACGCGCTGATTGCGACCTGATTTTCTACGCGGCTGAGAACAAAAAAGATTTGCCACATCTGGAGACAATGGCCGCAGCAATCAAGAAGAACGGCGCAATCTGGGTGGTGTATCCCAAAGGGCAGACACAAATCCGAGAAATCGACGTGATCGATGCAGGAAAGGGCGCCGGACTCGTCGACAACAAGGTCGTGGCGTTCTCCGGCACCCACACGGCCTTGCGGCTCGTAATCCCGCTGGCCCGGCGCTGACCAGCCGCCTCAGGGTGGCGTCCCGCGTCCCCTGATTCGCTGAAGGTCGGGCGGCAGCGCACCAACATGGCGTACTTCATTACTCACCAAGACAACTTCACTGAAAACTGAATCTGGCGGGAGGTCGTATTTGTCAAAGTAATCGCACCCCCGAAGGGAACTGGAGTTCCGTCCGGGTTCAGGATAGCCCGATTGTCGTTGGGAGACGTGAAGTTCGCCCGATTGATGATATTGAAAAAGTCCGCTCGGAACTGCGCTTTGAAAGCTTCTGAAATCTTCGTAACGGGAATGCTCTTGGACAAGGAAAAGTCCAAATCCACGAGTCCCGGGCCAATCAGTGAGTTGCGCCCCTCATTCCCCTTCAGAGTGCTTGGGTTTGGAGGGGTGAAGCATTGCAGCTTGACGTATTGATTGGGATTTCCGGGATTAACAGCCGTTTTGCAGCCGGGACCGAAACTCCGGTTGGGGAACTGAAACGGGTCCCCGTTGCTCATCCCGAGCGGGTCCCCGGGAATGGTGACGGTAAATGGCGTCCCGGATTCCATCGTCAAGATCCCCGCGGCCTCCCAGTTGCCGAGGATTGCCTTCGCAGGCCTTCCGAACGAGGCTGGGGTGGGGATGTTCCAGACGTAATTGGCCGTAAAATCGTGTCGAATATCGGTATCGGAGAGAGCGCGCCTGCATTGCCGACAAAAGGGGAGAAGGGTGGAGATTGAATTCCGATACTGATCGGACGCGGCTGATCCTGAACCGGTGTCAATACTCTTTGCCCAGGTATAAGAGCCTTCGATCTGCAAGCCGTGGCTCATCGTCTTCTTGATTTGCGCCAGTAGACCATCGTAGAAGTAGTCTCCACCAAAGTACGCCATCTGAGTGCGGCCCATGAAGGGGTTGATCAGCGTTCCGGTCCCAGTGCCGCTCGGCGGGCAGACGTTGACGATGCCGCCCTGAGGAGTCGGAGTCGGCACGAAGGGCTGTGAACAGGGCCACAAAAATCCCTGGGGAGTCCGGGTCGGAAGCACCATATTGGCGCCATCCGACTGGTTCCACATGTGGACGCCACGCGAACCCACATAACCGATCATGGCCGTTGTGTTGGGCGCCAGTTGGCGCTGGATGTTGAGATTCCACTGCGCGACGTAATTGCGGTGAGCATTAAATTGGAGAACGTAGAAGATTTGCGAGCCTGCCACAGCAGGGTCAGCGAAAGCTCCCGCTGGAGCAGAAGACCCAAGCACGAAATCATTGGCTTGCAGGGCGCCCACATTGGTGAGGGTGTGTTGAAACGGGAAAACGCCGTCCACTCCGGGCGCCATCTCAACCCGCAGAGGCAATAGGTCAAAGATCCCGGCACCCGCCCGAACAGAGGTCTTTCCGTTCTTGAAGGGATCCCACGCGATACCCAGCCGCGGCTCAAAATTCAACTTCGTGGGATTTTGCATAAAAGGGCTTCCCAGGAACGGCTTCGGGGGCGCGCTATTCAACACACGAAGGTTCGACAGCTTGCCATTCACCTCGGAGATGACGCTGGCCATCTCATAACGGACGCCCCAATTAAAGGTCAGATTTGGGCGCAGGTGAACGTCGTCTTGGAAGTAAGCGCCGAAGATCCACTGCCGGACCCCCCGCGGAGTCACCGAGCCGGGGCTATCAGCTTTGAACAAAGCCGGGGCGGCGTTGGTCAGGAAATCCGACAGCGAGTTGTACGTGAAGGCCCCGCCGGGAGAGTCCGGGGCGAACGAATTGGCCTGGATCCACTCGAGGTTCCCTCCGAATTTCATGAAGTGAATCCCTTTGTTATAAAACAAGTTGTCATACGCCTGCCACGATCTGTAATCGAACTTGAACGGGGTCGCCGTGATGATGCCTCCCGAAAAGCCTGTAAGGGGCCCAATGCTGACCGCGCCCGCCGATTCTCCGGGGATAAAACCAAGGGAGGTAGCGGTAGTTAGGGGGTTGATTGGAGTCGCGCCCGAAGGCGATTGCACGTTGTCCACGTTGAAACCCACGCGGAAGGAATTAAGTAGCTGGGCGGTGAAAACATGATTCTCCTCGATGGCCAGGACATCGCGCCGCGTCGGGTTTTGATAGAGCTTGTTGTGGAACTCGTCGGGTATGCTCTGCGATGCCTTGTCGAACATGAATGTAGTGGAGATGCGGTCCTTTTCCGAGAAGGTGTGATCGGCTCGAACAATGAAAAAATTCTCAACCGTTTTTTGAGTGCTCGTGAAAGAGAATTGCCCCGTATCGCCCGAGACCGGCCCGTTTGGCAAGGGGAAAAATGCCTTCAAAAAACGAGCAGCCGCCAGATCCACCTGCATTCCCGGGGGCAAGAACTTTCCTGCTCGCGCGTCAGCCGACGGCACCGCATCCGTTAAAGTTTGGCCCAGAGACTGCCTGACTCCTTCATAGTTGCCGAAAATGAAAGTTTTATCCTTCTGAATTGGGCCTCCGGCCGATGCCCCGTACTGGTTGCGACTAAAAGGCGGAATCGTCGCGGGGTCAAAGAAGTTTCGCGCAGCGAACGCACTGTTGCGCGCGAACTCATAGGCGCTTCCATGGAACTGGTTGGTGCCCGATTTGGTAATCGCGCTGATCACCCCGCCCGAGGTGCGCCCGTATTCGGTTGAATAGTTGGTAGTGAGGACGGAAAACTCCGCAACCGCGTCAGTGCCCAAATTGCCTGCGAGGATACTCCCCGGGCCCGCGTTCGCGTAGTCGTTAATATTCACGCCGTCGAGGAGATAATTGTTCTGCTGGGGGCGGCCACCCGATATGGTCAATTGCAGACCCAGACCGCGCTTTACCCTGTCGGGCGCATTGATGGGTGGCTGGTCCTGAACGAAATGGACGCCGGGCTCTAAAGCCGCCAAATCGGTCCAGGAACGGCCGTTCAGAGGGATCTCCTCAATCGTCTTCGCACTAGTGACTCCGCCCAGAGTCGCATTGGCCAGGTCCACGGTGGGGGGTTCAGCAGTCACCCGGATACTTTCGGTGGCGCTACCGACCTGAAGGGTCAGATTTAGCAACAGCTCCTCGCCCACGGTCAAGGTGATCCCGCCGCGCACCTGAGTCGTGAACCCCGCGGCTGAAGCTGTAAGCTCGTAGCTTCCGGGCGGCAGGTTCGGCGCAATGTAGAAGCCCACCCCGTTGGTGACGGCATTCGTGGTGGTCCCAGTCGCCACGTTCTTGACAGAAATACTCACACCGGGAGCCACGGCGCCCGAGGCGTCCGCCACCGTGCCCGACACGGTCGCGCCCACGACCTGGGCTGAAAGCCCAGCCGGTAGAAACAATTGAACAAACATCAGTGAAATTATCGAACGGTACAGAAATCGGCTTATCGTTTCTCTCGCAGTTATCACGACAGCTCTCTTCTCGCCCAGACTCGCTGATCTTGTCGTGCTTCGACGCAGGATCAGATTTGCTCCGAGCGTAAACATTCGGGACCCAATCTGCTGAACGATTTGCCCGCAGATTCCCGATGTGCTGACGGCTGTTTAGACCGGGATCTCCATTTTGAGCCCCAAGCAAACAGCATTTAACTGGAATGCGGTCAAACCCCCGTCTGGTGCGACACTCTACCACCAGATAACGAAATACGTGTTGAACATTTTCCTTTTGAATAGTGGTACTACCAAACGCCCTGACAAAGCGGTTGAGATTGCTCGAGAGCATCCACAACACGCATAAAGAAATTTATAGCCCAAAAGGGTTTCGTCTTCACGGGCGGAATTCTATGATGTTGCCATGGCGGCACTCTTAGAAGCGCGCGAGCTGACGGTGGAATTGCCGACGGAGGCAGGCTGGGTCCGGCCTGTAAATCGCGTTTCCTTCTCGCTGGACGGAGGGAAAACACTTGGTATCGTGGGCGAATCGGGGAGCGGCAAGACCATGCTCGCGCTCGCGCTGATGGGGCTTGTGCCGCCGGGGGCGCAACGCAGCGGTGAAGCGTGGTTGCAACTTCGCGGTGAGCGAGGCGCAGCTTCGTCGAACCATCGCGCCGATCTCGTCAGTGCGGCGCCAAGGGAAATGCGCGCGCTGCGCGGGCGCGAAATTGCCATGGTGTTTCAGGAGCCGATGACGGCGCTGAACCCGGTGCTGCGCATCGGTGCGCAGATCGAAGAAGCGATCCGGGTCCACGAGCCGGAAACGGACGCGGGCGAAGTTCATCGGCGGGCGATCGAGAGCCTGGAGCGCGCGGCGGTTCCTGAACCTGTCGTGCGGGCGCGGCAATATCCGCACCAACTATCCGGAGGCCTGCGGCAGCGCGCAATGATTGCGATGGCGCTGTCGGCGGGGCCGCGCGTGCTAATCGCCGACGAGCCTACGACCGCGCTCGACGTCACGGTGCAGAAACAGATTCTGGAACTCCTCGTTGAACTGCGGCGGGAACTGAATCTGGCGCTGCTGTTCATCACGCATGATCTCGGTGTGGTCGGACAGGTGGCGGATCGGCTGGCGGTGATGTACGCCGGCCGAGTGGTGGAAGAGGGCCCCACGGCGGAGGTGCTGCGCCGGCCGCGGCATCCTTACACCGAAGGCTTGCTGCGCGCGGCGCCGCGGCTTAAACGAGAAAAGTTGACACCTATTCCCGGCACGGTCCCGGCACTCGATTCTTTGCCGCCCGGCTGCGCTTTTGCGCCGCGCTGCACCTACCGGAAAACGGAGTGCGACGCAGCGATGCCGGACTTGCGCGTCGCTTCGCCGGGGCATCGCGCGCGGTGTATTCTCGTGCCATGACAACGGACAAAGGCAACGACGAGCTCCACGAACAACTCGGGCGTGTGCGCGACCGCTTCACGCGCACCGCGGCGGTCTTCTCAGAATTCGTGATCGCGGAACGCGGCGCCTTCGCTGAGCGCCTGGTGACGTTAACGGCCCCGAAACCTAACGAACGCGCGCTCGACTTGGCGTGCGGTCCGGGAACACTGGCGAGAATGTTCGCTCCGCGGGTGCGCTGGGTCTGCGGGGTGGACGTGACGCCGGCGATGCTCGAACTTGCCCGAAAGACGGCCCGGCAAGAGCAACTTTCCAACTTCTTTTGCTGCTGTGGTGATGCGATGGCGCTGCCGTTTGCGGATGGCTCTCTCGATATCACCGTTGGAAGCTATTGCTTGCACCACCTGGCAGACCCGGCGGCAGTGATCCGCGAACTCGCGCGCGTCCTGCGCCCGGGAGGGCGCGTGGGCGTGCTCGACAGTATTGTGCCTGATGACCCGGAGCGCGCGGCAGCAAGCAATCGCATCGAGCGAATTCGTGATGCCTCGCACACGCGCACTCTCAGCGGGACGGAGATCGAAAGGATGGTTGAAGCCGCCGGCTTTCGCGTTCGCGCCAAGGAACCGATCGAACGACCGCGCAGTTACGACCACTGGATGCGAGTTGCCGGATGGAAGCGCGGCGATTCGGCGTATGAAGAAGGCCGGCGGCTCCTGGAGGAATCGATGCCCGGCGATAGAGCCGGGTTCGAGCCTCGCGTGGTCGCGACCGCCGACGGCGGCACGGACGTCGAAATCGTGCAAAAGTCGTTGTTCATTGCCGGCGAGCGCTTGCCGGGCACGGACAGCGTGGATGATTGACCAGCCCCTTCTCGAAGTCCGCGAGCTGCGGAAGACTTTTCCCGTCTTGACTGGGCCGATCGTCAGCTCACGCCGCCGGGCAACAGTCGTGGACGGGGTAAGCTTCGATTTACAGCGCGGAGAAACGCTGGGGATCGTCGGTGAATCAGGTTGCGGTAAAACGACACTTGCGCGGATGCTGCTTCGCCTGATCGAACCGGATTCCGGCGGAGTCCGCTTCGAGGGCCGCGATTGGCTCGCGGCGAAAGGCTCGGAGCTGCGGGGGTTGCGACGACGCATGCAAATGGTTTTTCAGGACCCAGTGGCTTCACTGAACCCGCGCATGCGCGTCGAGGGTATTGTTGGCGAGCCGGTGCAAATTCACGAGCCGGATCTTTCGCGCGCGGCGCGCCGCGGGCGCGTTGCTGAGGCACTCGATGCAGTAGGTCTGAGCGGGGACGCACTCGAGCGTTTTCCCCACGAGTTTTCGGGAGGCCAGCGGCAACGCATCGGGATCGCAAGAGCGCTGGTTCTGCGCCCCGAGCTTGTGGTGGGCGATGAGCCGGTTTCCGCACTCGACGTGAGCGTCGGCGCGCAGATTCTGGAATTGCTCCAGAAGCTTCAAACCGATTTCGGGCTTACCTACATTTTCATTTCGCACAGCCTTCCGGTCGTGGCGCAATTGGCAACCCGCATCGCGGTGATGAAGTCAGGCCAATTCGTTGAGATCGGGCCGGCTGAGCGCGTCCTCACTGCCCCCGAGCACCCCTACACACAGGCATTGCTTTCTGTTGTGCCGCAGATTCCAGCTTGAGTTTCGCATTACCCGACGTGATCCGCGGCCTACAACCCCACGGCGGGAAGAGCCGCCCGCGGTGGCTACCACTGCGGGGCTTTGCCAGTTTCCGGCAAATTGCGATAGACTCCGCGAAAATCCTTGCGGTGGAGGAATCTGACGATGGCGACGAATGCAACTCCGGCGTCCGAGCCCCAAGCCTCAGTGGGCACAGTTGGCCGGCTCACAGGAGCGCTTTTTGATCCGAAGCCGACGTTTGAGGACATCGCCCGGCGACCGAGTTGGATTGCGCCGCTCTTGTTGCTGTGTCTGCTTTCGCTTGTAATCACCTACCTGTTCGGCCAGCGGGTGGGATGGCGAGGTTTTATGGAAAAGCAGCTCGCCAAAAGCTCGCGTGTCCAGCAATTGCCTCCGGAGAGACGCGAAGAAATCCTGGAGCAACAGACGAAGGTGGCGCCGATAATCGGCTACGTGCTCGGCCCGGTTGCGATTGTCGTGGTCGCCCTGGTGATCGCAGGCGTCTTGATGGGTGTCTTCGACGGGATTGCCGGCGCCGGGCTCAACTTCGGGACTTCGCTGGCGATTGTGAGCCATGCCTGGATGCCGGGAGTCGTCGCACAATTGCTGGGAATCTTAACCTGAATCCTGCGTCATGATGACCAAAAGAAGGCCAGAAATCTTTGCCGAAAGCCTCGATGATGGCTATATTAGCCTTTGTTGTGTAACTTCATTAAAAATGCGGTTCTGCAACAATGC
>JBARRP010000104.1:0-5651 GCA_049644285.1 Candidatus Acidiferrales bacterium
GCGAAAGTCACTTTGCAAGTCGGAGGACTCGATATGGGGCAGGCAGCAACGATTCATGTGAGCGGCAACGGAGCAAAAGCATTCCACCTCAATTATATTAGTTCTCGTCTTCCTCGCCGTCTTCCCGTCCGGCCTTGATGAAGCCGAACAGGCCATGCTTCTGGTCCGCGATGCCGGCGGTGAAGAACAGCTTGCGGCGGCTTCCGTTGTTCTTCGCGCCATTCCCGAACTGCAGAGCCCACAGGCCGTTAACGGTGAGCGGATTGATCCGTCCGTTGCCAGAATTTCCCACAAGCAGGTGATGACTAAAGGCGCCGAAGCCTTCCGGCGCCAAGGCGAGCCCCCACGGCGAGTTCAACGTGCCGTTCGAGGTAAACCGGCGAAATGGTGAAGACTGGAGGGCGGCTGGTGCATCGGGAAGGTTTCTAGATACGCCAAGTCTGGCTCCACGGCGCGGCAAAAAGCCTGTCCCCGTCGCGCTACACAAGCCGTTGTCTTTCAGCAGCCGATTGAGCGCCACCGCGCTGCTGAGCCTATCCGAATCGCGCCGAATTGCCCACCTCCCGAAAGTGTTGCTTGCCTCCTCTTTCAGAGGAGTACAATCGCGCCCGGCCTCATCGCGGAGTCGCCTAACTCGAAATGAAATTGAAGGAGGATAGCCATGACTGACACCCAGTCCTCTGAGCAGAAAACCGTTTTGGTAATTCGTTCGCAATTGTCGGTGGATGGCTACGTGTCGATTTATTTTTCGAGCCGCGATGGAAGAATACTGAACGAGCGGGAGTGGCGGAATCTGAAACAAGTGGTCGAAGTAGCAAGCCAAGTTTCTGTGAAGCCTGAAGCGATGCTGAAACAGCATGACCGGGAGTACACACGAGCCCACAACGAAAGCATCAACGAGGGACTTCGAAAATTGGAACGACGGAGGCAAAATTACCTGTCGATAGTGCAGGACCCTAGCAGGAAGCGTTTCGAACGAGAAATGGCACAGGGTGACTTGGAACTGATGGAGACCAAGATAGCAGAGCTGCGAAAGCGCATGTCTACAGAGAACGACGAACCTCTCTTCGATATCGGCGGGGAATCGTAGTTCTCATGACCATTTGCAGTCACTCTCGGGTTTGAGCCTCTCCGAGCCCCGGTCCGCAACTTTGCGATTCTACCCTGCCGTCATCCTCGCTGAATTTCGAGCGGGAGACCAGAGTCCATTAGGGAGGACCCACCGTCAACAGCGATGACCTGGCCGGTAATCCAGCTTGCTTCGTCCGAGCAAAGCTGCGCTTCGATAAAGGAGATTCCGAATGAAGTGCAGCGGTAGACTGATGTTGATTCTGCTTGCTTGTGCGGCTTCAGCAGAAGCACAAACCCCGCCGCGCAACATTCAACTGCCGACCCTGCCGCGCAAGCCGGGCCTCTCGCAGATCCCTCACCCTCTGCACGCACAGGCCACGCGCCTGCTGGCATCGACAGCGCCGACCGTGGCGGGCGTGATTCCAGGTGCATGCCCTGAGCCGACCGCAATTCTCTGCGGCTACATCCCGGTGCCGCTCGACCGCAGGCATCCGAAAGGTGCAAAGATCCAAATCTACTTCGAGATGTACCCGCACCTCAACCCCGGCCCCGCGCAGAGCGCGATCCTTGCCAACTTCGGTGGCCCAGGGAACACAACCACCGGCTTTCGTGATTTCGCCCAGTTCCTGTTCGCTCCGAACATGGACGCGCGCGACCTGCTCCTCATCGACGACCGGGGTCGCGGGCTGTCCGCCACTATCGACTGCGGAGAACTGCAGCACGGTACTGCGCCGTTCGACCAGTCAGAAATGGATTGTGCCGCGCACCTCGGGGATGCCGCCAGCCGCTATGGCACCGGTGACATCGCCGAGGATATGGAGGCTGTCCGAGCCGCCCTTGGATACGACCAGGTGGACTACTTCGGAGCGTCCTACGGCGGGGCCGATGTGACCGCCTATGCTACCCGCTTCGGTGAGCACATACGCTCGATCGTTCTTGACGCGCCCATTGGAACGCCCGCCGTGGACGAGTTTGCGCGGTTGCAATTCCGCACCCATTCAGATCCGCGAATGGTGCGGCTAGTATGTTCGCGCTCCCTGATCTGTTCCCCCGATCAGCCCGATCCGGACACAGCTCTCGACCAGCTCATCCGGGCCATTCAGTTCCACCCCGTGGAGGGGGACACCCACGATGCCAGCGGCAACCCCATGCACGTGCGGATCGACGAGGATGCCCTGCTCAACTTCGTAATCACATATCCGACCGGGAACTTCACCAGCACCGGCGAGATCCTCGCAGCGGCCGCTTCGCTCAAACAGGGCGATACCGCGCCACTGCTCCGATTGGGCGCGGAGGGCTTTTTCAGCTTGGTGGGTGACTCAGGCGACCCGACCGTCTACTCGGACGGTGATTTTTATGCGAGTAACTGTTTGGATGCACGTCAGCCCTGGGATTGGGATGATCCGGTTTCCAAGCGGAAAGAGGACTACGCGGAAGCGGTATCAGAACTCCCCCAGAATTACTTCGCGCCCTTCTCGAAATCGGCCCCCACTGGCATTCTGTTCAGCACAGTCGGGAAGCAGTGTCTCTGGTGGCAGGAGCCTACGCCGTCCTCTCCTATCGCGCCGCCACACGCAATCTACCCGCATGCGCCGACGCTCGTTCTGGACGGTGACATAGACAACCGGGTTCCGCTCGAGGAGACCACTCAAGTCGCGGCCCTTTTCCCCAACAGCACCTTCGTCAAGGTCGCTGAGGTCGGGCATTTCACCGTCGAATCCTCTCCGTGCGCACAAACCCTCGTCGCTGAGTTTATCGAAAATCTCCAGCCCGGGGATCCCAGTTGTGCAATCACTCCCTCCATCATCTGGCCCGCCGTTGGACGCTTCCCGGTGCTCGTTAAGGACGCACGCCCTGCGGAGGTCGATCCCAGCGGGACCAACCAGATCGATCTCGCCGAGCGCAAGACCGTAACCGTCACCGTCGCTGCCGCCATAGACGCCCTGCAGCGCAGCTTATTCGGCTCCGGCAACGGTGTAGGATTGCGGGCAGGCACCTTCCATACGGATTATGGCGCCGCGTGGACGACGACCCTCACGGGTTGCGCCTTTGCTACCGACGTAATCGTGAACGGAACCTTCGTTTGGGGATCCGATAATTCCTTAGTGGGCGATCTGACCGTCAGCGGACCGGGGACTGCCGGCGGCACCCTGCACATTAACGGATTCTGGGAGATTCCAGGGCCTGTCGGCAACTTCAGCATCAGGGGCGCGCTTGGCGGCAAGCAGGTCGCCGTGCTTGTGCCGGAGGCCTAAAGCAAAAGCGAGAGGCCTCGTCACTGCTTCGTGATTTGCTCGCAGCCTAAGACAAGCCGCTCGATTTTGTCGAGCGGCTTTCCTTTTCATCAGCTTCGCGTTCTCATTCCGTAACTGCCGCTCACTCGCGCACCTCGCTCGACACGATCCCCGCGTACTCTCCCTCCCATGTGTAGAATGTCTGCTCGCTAATCCCAAGTTTTCGGCAGATCTCTCCTACCTCTCTCCGCCTTCCTCTTGTCGCACCGCTTGCAGAATTTGCTCCTCGGTGTGACCCTCCTCGGCATCTTCGTGTCCTCCACTTCGTCGGTGTATCGGTGTAGAGGGCCACCTTCAGGTCGTTTCCTCAACTTATCCTTGGCTTAGTTTCTCGGTTTTGGGTTACCATCCGCGAAGCACGTAAGGATGCACCCCGGGGGACCTTTGCAACATAGGATTTCAAGCTCATGCGCACTCTCGTTTGCAGTATGAGGCGCGAGCATTATTCCCCGGCAACAAGCGTGCACCTTCTTTGCCATCGGGCATCGTGAACTCGATTCCTACGCATCCTGCTTTGCGCTCTAGAAAACTCTCAAACGGGGTCACATCCTCTCTAAATTCTGTATGACAGCTGGATACGACTTTGGCCAATCCTTCCTGCTCTAAAACGAAAAAACGCAATCTCCTCCGGCGTCAACCTTCGCGGCGGCAAACCAGGATGTTTTCTACGAAAAGGAAGTCTATCCCCGTTCTCAAGAACGTTTCGATAGCCTGCGACGGCGTGTTGACGATGGGCTGGCCCTTGACGTTGAAACTTGTGTTCAGGACCATTTCGCGGCCAGTGGTCTTGCCAACCGCTTTCAGAAGAGCATGAAAATCGGGATTGTCCACGGGAGAGACGGTTTGAAGTCTTGCGGACCCATCCACGTGCGTGATCGCCGGTAACTGGCTGCGATATTCCTTCCGCACATTCACGGTGGTGATCATATAGGGGAATTCCGAACCCGGGGCGACTTCAAACCAGCGATCCGCCTCACGGAGAGTGACAGCAGGCGCGAATGGGCGAAACGACTCGCGCATTTTTACCATTGCGTTGATACGATCGCGCATTTCGGGACGTCCAGGATCCGCCAGGATACTGCGATGTCCGAGAGCGCGCGGTCCGAATTCCATGCGTCCGCGATGCCAGCCCAAGACTCGGCCATCCGCAATCAGCTTGGCCGCTTCCGCGCACGCATGGCCGAGATTGGCGCAATGCACGACTTCAATGCGATTGGCAAAATCACGCAAAGCCTCCTCGACCTTCGAAACCGGGTAGGCCGGACCGTAGAATGGAACAGGAATGCGAACATTCCGTATGCCACCATTCTGAGCAGCCCGGAAAGCGGCCGCTCCGAGAGCCGAGCCATCGTCGGCCGCGGCAGGCTGCACGAAGATTTCATCAAACATACCAGACAGTAGGAGCTTTCCATTAGCCGTGCAATTGAGAGCAACTCCGCCGGCAAGTGCAAGCCGTCGCAAGCCTGTGCGTTTTCCGAACTGTCCACAGATATGCAGCATCACGCGGTCAAGGCATTCCTGAAGCGCCGCGGCGACGTCCCGATGTTCGTCGGTGATTTCGTTATCAGGATTCCGCGGTTTGACCAAATGATCCGTAAGGTATTTACGCGTAGCGAGATAGTTCTCACGTTCATCGCGGGACTGGTTCATACGGAGGATTGGGATTTGGATTGTTCCATCCTCGCGTAGTGCGACAGCCTGCTCGAAAAACGACCGGAACCGCTCCCGGTTCCCGTAGGGAGCGAGGCCCATAATCTTGTACTCGTCCGCATTGAAATCGAATCCGAGATGGAGCGTCACAACGGAATAGAGGATTCCGATCGAATCCCGCGCGGAGATCTCACACAGTTTTTCCAGCTTGCCGTGGTGAGCGTGAAAAATCGTCGCGCTTTGAAGCTCACCCATACCATCCATAACAAGAACTAAGCACTCCTCCCACCCGGAACAAAAATACGCGCTGGCGGCATGCGCCAAATGGTGGTTGACATGTCGCACACGGTCTGTGCGGTACCCGTCCAAGTAACGAGAGACTTGGGCGAGAACCGCCTCGCGCGAGAAGACGTCACGGTAGAGATCGGCACTAATCGGATCAAGAGAAAAGGCGGCGCGATACGGGGCATAGTCGAAACCGTGGGCGATTTCGTCCATATCCCCAAGCGAGAGGCCGGCTTCTTCAAGACAATATGAGATCGCGCCGACCGGGAAGTCGCCAGTGTGCTTTTTCCGGCTGAATCGTTCTTCTGCGGCGGCGGCAATCAATTCCCCGTCAACAAAAAGCGCGGCTGC
>JBARRP010000105.1:0-3942 GCA_049644285.1 Candidatus Acidiferrales bacterium
GCTCAGACCCAGCCGCCGCGCCAGCCCTGCCAGCCCACCCGTCGAACGTGCCAATTGCTCCAGCCGCGCCCGGTCCGGCGGCGGCAGACGAAACGGCTCTGTTATTGTGAATATGAACCCTTGTTACCGTAACAAGCTCCTACATCACTTGCTTATGTGACAGAACACTAACGGGGCTTCGCCCCAGCCCAACAAGCATGTCCTCGGGCGAACGAAACACGAACAAAACTTGACTCATTTGCACCAACTTTTGCCCCTCAAGGTGTCTAGAACACTTCTCGTAAGATGATTGGCACGCCACTCGAATGTCAGGAGTGACGAACACTCATTGATCTTCGAGAGCGTTTTCATTCCGGCGGTTTGCCTTAAAGAAGAGCGCGCACCGGAACGACGCCGTAACTCTCTGGTCTTTCGAGCTTTATCAAAGCATACCGCGCCTGTATTTTTTCGTCGATTTCTTACTCTTGCTGAACAGACAAACTTTCAAAGAGGGCAGCCTACGGAAACACGATGGGCCCTTAGCCTCGGTTAGTGCACGCTTCGGACGCGTAAGCAGGAGAAGCAAAGCAATGGCGGCGCACAACAAAATCCCTGATTTCAGGGGATTACTACCAGAAATGAGCCTTCGAGCCAGATGGAAGGTTCATCCCAGGGACGTCGATAAGACTTCCTTGGAGCCCCCGTTCATCGTCAGCCATCCTGCGTTCCGATTTCTATTCGAAAATAATCCCTATCCAAGTTGGATTTATGACCTTGAGACGCTCTGCTTCCTGGCCGTCAACGATGCAGCCGTTCGGAACTACCTGTACCCCCGCAAAGAATTCTTAACCATGACCGTGGAGCAGATTCATCCGCCCGGAGATGCCGGTTTATTCAGAGAACATTCGGGCAACGGGCTGCTGGGTCCGAGAGCGCCCAAGGTCTGGCGACACCGAAGAAAGGATGGGACAGTTTTCGATGCGGGAGTGATATCTCACAGCATGATGTTTGGGGATCGTGAAGCCCGGCTGGTTGTGTCAACAGATATCACCGGTCGGAAAAGGGCCCAAGAAGCGCTGCAGGAGACGGAGGAACGTTATCGAGACTTGTTCGATCATTCCACCGACATTCTTTTTACGACCGATCTCGAGGGAAAGTTCACTTCACTCAACAAGACGGGTGAAATCGTCAGTGGATATTCAGCCGAGGAAGCGCTGAAGAGAAACCTGGGCCATCTTCTGGGTCCGAAGTGCTTGGAACTTGCGCGCAACATGCGTGAACGGAAAATGGTCGACGGAGGACAGACCACTTACGAAATAGAGATCGCAGCAAAAGATGGCCGGTTGGTGACATTGGCTCTCAGCACGTCCCTGATCTACAAGGACGGAAAGCCCGTCGGCGTGCGAGGCATCGCTCGAGACATAACCGAGCGCAAGCAACTTGAAGAGCAACTTCGTCAATCGCAGAAGCTGGAGGCTCTGGGCCGTCTGGCGGCTGGGATCGCTCACGATTTCAACAACCTGCTAGGGGTGATCGTCGGCTACAGTGAAGTCCTGTTCGAGCGTCTCCATCCGGACGACCCCTTGCATGGCTTTGTGGGCGAGATTCTGAAGGCCGGAGGAAAGGCCGTATCACTGACGAGTCAATTACTGGCATTCGGCCGCCGACAGGTGCTCAAGCCCAAGGTTCTTGACCTTAACGCATCCATCGCCGACATGGAACAGTTCCTACGGCGGCTGATCAGGGAAGACATCGAACTGATCGTCAAGCCAACTGTTGAGCCGGCACGAGTGAAGGTTGATCCGGGACAAGTGGAGCAAGTCATTATGAATCTGGCTGTAAACGCCCGGGATTCCATGCCGCTCGGAGGAACGCTGACCATCGAGATCGCCAACGAAGACCTGGATGAAGCCTTCGCACGCCGATATCCCTACGTTGTTCCGGGGCTTATGTTCTGTTGGCGGTGAGCGACACTGGCACCGGTATGGATGACAAAACCCAAGCTCGAATCTTTGAGCCTTTTTTCACAACCAAAGAGCTCGGCAAGGGCACAGGATTAGGATTGGCGACCGTTTACGGGATCGTTAAGCAAAGTGGGGGCTACATCTGGGTTCAAAGCCAAATTGGTAAGGGTAGCTCGTTCAAGCTCTACTTACCCCGTGTCGAAGAACCGGTCGCGGATGCCGTCTTGGACCAAAACCAGACGGGTGTTCTGACAGGAACGGAAACCATTCTACTCGTGGAAGACGCCGAAGCATTCAGAAAGCTGACACGGATGCTCTTGGAGACGAACGGCTACACCGTCTTGGAGGCTCGCAACAGCTCTGACGCAGCGCAGCTCGCCGCAGAGCACGAGGGGCGAATCCATCTTCTACTGGCAGATGTGGTCATGCCGCAAATAGACGGCTATCAACTGAGCGACCATTTGAGGTTCGTCCGTCCCGAGATGAAAGTTCTGCACATGTCCGGCTACGCAGGCCCGATTGGGACGCATCAAGTCGAGATTAAACCTGGCGCCACGCTGCTTCCCAAACCATTCTCCAAGGACACGCTGCTCTTCATGGTGAGACGAGTATTGGGTGAGTCGAAAGATAAGAGGGAAGCTAGGGCTTCAGCACGTGTTTCGGCCGGAATCAGCCGCGGCTACGGCGACTGAGGAGCGAAGCCATGGATATGAATCGAATCCTGATTGTCGAAGACGACGGCGCGATGCGGAAGCTTCTCAGAGAACGGCTCAATGATGCCTACGACATCGCGGATACCGGCGACCCAACGAAGGGACTCTCACTGGCCTTGGAGTTGCGCCCCAAGTGCATCTTGCTGGATCTGTTGATGCCTGGCTTAACCGGGTTCGAACTCTGTAAGACCCTTTCTTCGCTTAGCCTGACACAGTTGATCCCAATCTTGGTCATCAGCGGAAATCCCATGTCGCAGTATCGGGAATTTTGCGCCAACCTGGGCGCCAAAGACTATTTTCAAAAGCCAATCGATTTCGGGCAGCTTCGGGCACGCATCGCTGAAGTCGTCCGGGAGAGACCATCCGAGCGCCGGGCGGAGGCGCGTGTCAGACTCCAAGTGATGGTGAAGCTGCGCGGGATCGACCAAGAGGGGAAGGAGTTTGAGGAGCTAGCCATAACGGACGATGTAAGTCCAAGCGGATTTCGATGTTCATGCTCCGCGCCATTGGATGCGAAATCGACTGTCGAAGTTTATTTGACAGGCGGGGGCACTCGGAGACGCGTGGGCCGGGCTCAAGTAGTCCATACCATGTGGCCGGGCAAGCCTACACAGCAATACGGATTTCAATTTCTTCAAAAGCCATACGAGTGGATTTGTTGCTGAGTCAGCGAAGGTAGCAATGAACCGGCGATTGGACGAGTGTCGGACCGCGGGAAGGTAGGAGCTTTCTGGTGTCACCCCGCCGGCCCAATGATTGTCGCACGAATACTAAGGAATGGTGAAAAATGAAAAACGGATCGCCAACGCAAAGATATGAAGTACACCTTCCCGTGGCGGTGTGCGGACCTGGCCGCGCCCAAGCAGCGGGCATGACAGACTACATCTCGAAACGCGATATACGTTTTTCCGTGGATCAACCCCTTGGAGTTAAGCAAGGTGCGGCCATTATGCTTTTTGTATGCCTCCCGGCCGAAATCACCGCCGGAGGCCAGGTACTCATACGCGCTCGCGGACAGGTAAGACGAGTGGAACGAAGCTCAAAGGCGGGTATCGAGCGTGAGACTTTCACCGCTACGATGGACTGGTACGACTTCATAGAGAAAAACCGCTAAGGCTAACAGTCGCAAGAATCAGAGAGCGCTTGCGCTCCAAAATCTATTGATTTTGTTGAAAAAGTCGGTTTCGGAACTGATTTTTCTGGGATAACCATGCACTTCTGTGCTAGGTCAGCGTTCAGGAGGAACGCCGCCGATGATGGGTCAACAACCCCGCATGGAGCCGATG
>JBARRP010000106.1:0-3070 GCA_049644285.1 Candidatus Acidiferrales bacterium
CTGCCCTTTGTTGTGGAACCTCATTAAAAATGCGGTTCTGCAACAATGCGCTCACAAGCCTCCGACCTGCGCGCAGAGCGGTCTGGTGTGGCCTCTGACCTGTTTCTCGCGCAGGATTCAGGTTAACTCGCTCCAGGCCTCGGAGGATTCTATCCGTGATAGCTGGTTTGATTAAGCTGCCACCCGCTCTGAGGGTGCGGATGGCCTCGGTGAGGTGCTTCAGTGTTACGTCTTTCAGCAGGAAGCCACGCGCACCGGCTCGAATTCCTTCAAGGACCAAGTTGTCATCGTCGAAAGTCGTGAGGATCAAGGTAGGAGGAAGTTGATTCGATTCCTTCAGGTTCCTGAGTACCTCGATACCGTTCCGCTTGGGCAGCTGAAGATCCAGGAGAACGACATCCGGCTTTGCCTTCGGAATGACCAAAAGGGCTTCTTCCCCATCGCGAGCCTCAGCGACCACCTTCATATCGTCGGTGAGTTCAAGCAGACTGCGGAAGCCCTGACGAACAAGCGTTTGATCTTCAACGATGCACACGCGGATCATGTCGAGCTCTCTGCGGTAGGAATCCTCGCTCTCAGACTAAATCCCGCGCTTGGCGCGGACTCGATTTCTAAATGTCCGCCGACCTGTTCAACGCGCTCGCGCATCCCGGTGAGGCCGTTGCCGGCTCGCAGTTGCTTGACACCTCTGCCGTCGTCTCGGGCGCGGACTTCCACTCCATCGGCCGTCTTGACCGACTCAATCCACAGGTTCTGGGCTCCGGAATGCCGCACTGCATTCGTAATGATCTCCTGGACGCACCGGAGAATCGTCTCCGCGCGAACAGCATCGTAAATCCCCAAATCTTCTGGCACGTCAAGATGAATCCGGGGCTTTGGAATGTCTTTGGTCAGTGTGCGAATCGCTCGCCCGAGATCGAAACTGTCATCGCCCCGCAGACTATTTACGACCTCACGGACGTCCTGCAAAAGGAGTTTGGTCACCGACTGCGCTGTCTGAATATGCTCTTGCGCCTTGCCTTGGGCGAGATGGCTGGCCACCTCCAAATTGAGGCTGAGTCCGGTCAAATGGTGACCAACCAAGTCGTGCAGTTCGCGGGCAATCCGCATGCGCTCTGCTACTTGGCTGCTGTCCACCAGCAACTGCTGTGTTGCGCTGAGCTCGGCGTTCAGCTTGGCCAGTTCGTTTCTGGCTATTGCTTCGCGTGCAGCCGCGTGCGACATGAGCACGGTAAAAACCTGAAAGCCGAGCCACGAGACGGAAAGTGCCAGCGCGATTTCCAGGGGAAAATGTGAACGAATCACGAAGCCCATCAGAAGAGTCTGCCCACCCACCCAGCTCAGCGAGACGGGCAAAGAGAACACGGGAGCAAGCTGGCCGGCTACGACAACCAACAACGCACCCTCATAGCCATTGCAGATGGCGTTGACCATCAGCAGCACTAGTGCGGTCTCAACAATCAGGGACACCGTCAGCCACGCTCGGGACAACTTCTCGCCCTGCTTAGCAGTGAGCCAGAAAACAAGGCTGAAGGTGGCGTAAACACCGAGCCAGAGGAGGATTCGCGCTTTTGCAAAGAAAGCCGGATGCCGGACCAAGGTCACAAGGACGAGCACAAGGGGAGTGGCCATGGTGCCGAGGAGAGCGACCCGAAACAGGCGCTGCGAGCTTGGACTAAGTTTCATCCGGTGCTCAAAGTATACGCCCCAGCTCATGGGGTTGACCGTGCCGAAAGTCATGGGTGGCAATACTGACGATTGGCACATGCGCAAGAGTGCCGGTTTGAATTACTTTCCTCGTAGGCGAAACCCGCACCCGGAACGGGCAAGGCGTTATGCGGGTTGCTAGAGACTTCATGCGGAGTTTGTAAGGCGTCCAGATTAAGGAGACTGAAACGATGAAATTGCTTTTAGATGTAACCCTGAGTTGCCTGATGGCACTCATCGCAGTCCCGAGCGGGCAGGCTCAGGCGCGAAAGCAACTCCGGGCACAAACAGAGGGCGAGGTTGCCGCCGGAACATTTGCTTGGGGACACGGCCTGACGTACGTGCGGGATCATTTCGTAAAGGCCGCGGAGGAGGTTCCCGAAGACAAGTATGGTTACAGACCAACCGAAGACGTACGGAGCTTTGCGGAGATCGTCATGCACGTCGCGCGGTACAACAGCCTAGCTGCGGCCGGAGAACTGGGGCAAGAGGATGAAGACGTTAGCGCATTTGCCTTTCATTCGAAGGCTCAGGCGATTGCCAAACTGAAAGAATCCTTCGACGAGTTGGAGGAGGCGCTGAAGCGCAAGCCCGGCTCAGGCAATGTGGGAGACGCCTTGATTCACGCCAGCGAACACTACGGTAACCTGGCCACGTACTACCGTTTGAACGGATTGGTGCCACCTGCCTCGCGCTAGAGAGGCAGACGACTTACAAGGGAGAAGATCATGAAGAATCCTAAAAGCAGTCGCGCCACCGTGCTGGTGGCGTTGTTCAGCATATATTATACTTGCGATTCATCATCGTGTTCGCAATTTTCATTATTTCGTGAGCAACCCATGTTAGGAAAATTGCAAGGATCGAGGTGGAACAAACAATTAACAGCTGCCCCGCAGTTGCTTCAGTGCCCAGAACCTCTACGATAAATCCAATCAACAAAGCACTAGCACTCCAAATGATGGCGGTTACCTCCCAAACAAGCAAGTCGTTGTGTTCCGCTGAGTCTTGTGACTTCTCATACATCAGGCGTAACAAATCCTTGTCAACATACATCAGGCGCAACAAATCCTTGTCGGCCATCGCAGTCATTCTCCTCCATAAAAGCAGACGCGGCGACCTATCATACGCCATCTAGATTTCATGTGGTGAGACGCCAACAATCCGCGCGAGAAGCGGCCAATGCCTCGGATGCGGGATGCGTGAGCCTGACCGGATGAAGGCCGCATAGGGTTCTGAAATTCCAAGGGCCGATTGCAGGGCCGAAATCGTAACCCCTGCAAGGCGTGGTTGAATCCTGCTGATGTACGTTTTCTTATCGAGCCAAGCAAATTCTGCGATGGTTTCCAAGCTCGGGTAGCAAGTC